>CAZUBG010000061.1:0-24904 GCA_964618545.1 uncultured Bifidobacteriaceae bacterium
CGCCAGCCGACAAAAGGACCAGTCAGGTTGAAAAGGTTGTTTCTTGACGGACCCTCACATCACTTTTGGGGGCTGGTCAAATTTTGCGGACGATTAAAGCCATCCACATCTTCCAGTTTGGTTTTGCTGAACGATCCAACGTAACGAAAGGGCCGCGATGGAGATCAAGCCGACCTCGCAAACCAGAGAACAATGAGTCAAAGCAGCGCTTTGAGAAAAAGAAAGAAGCCAATCCCGGCAAAGCAAATAATCACCGCCTGACAGGCTAAAACAGCGAGGGTCAGCCTTTTGTTTTGAAAATTCATCAGGCGGAGGCCGAGCGCATTCAAGATCAAAACCAGCCCGAGACTCAAAAAAACGATTTTCAAACTGCACCACGCAGCCTGCATTTCAAATAAACTCCCCCAGGTCGCCTGCGCTGCGATTTGGAAGAAAGAGCCGGGGTGTGGTCCCGCGTCGGGAGCCAGCAAGGCGATCCCCGCCAAAGCGATTCCGATCAGAAAACATGTGTTGACGATTTTTTCGGATGGTTCCGGTTGATTGGTCATGCGGCGATTCTGTCCCGAGGGCGTCTGCATTAGCGTGAATTTCTGGAAGCATTGAACGGCAGCGGACAAAAGTCAATCGTAAATTTCCAACCGAGGGAACATCGCCGGAATTTGACACCTGCCGGGCGCTGGTCAATCAGCCGGCCCCGCCCTGCTGGAACGTCGTGGCGGCGATCAGCTCGAATGGTCCTTAAAACAACGCAACCCATGGATTGATCCTTTTTACAACGGTGCCGGCCGCTTCACAAATGCGCCTTCCACCCTAATTATGGCGATCAAACAGATTGTCAGCGCTGGGTTTGCATTTAAGAACGTATATTTGACCATCCGTTTCAGTAATTGGTTTCAAACCAAGCGTTGCTCCCGACTCTTCGATCCAGAAATAGTTGTTTTTGGCTGCTTCAGCAGTGAAATGGATGCGGGAAGTGCCTCCCATGCCCGCATTAAGAAAAAGAGTATGCTCCCCGGGTTGCAGAATCCCGAAAAGAAAAGAGCTTGGCACCAAGGAACCGAACTCTTGCCCGTCCAGATTAATATAATACAACGGGACACCAAGAGGGCCAGGCAGAGGAGGGCGAATGACATAAACGCAGGACTCCCCGGCCGGGGGAGTGAAACTCAATGCCTGTTGCTTCATCGCCGCAGAACCTTCCGGCATGGATTTGCAGCCGGTCATCTGAAAAATCAACAGGCTGAGCAGCGCGGGCGCCAGCCGCCAGAGTTTGCAGGAACATCGTGCAGTCGTTTCAGTTTTCATGTGCCGTTTTTTCGCGCGTATATTCTAAATTTGAATTCAACCGGGGTCCGCGATGGCCGCCATTAATGGCAGACTTAAAGCCATGATACTGATCCAAGGCTCCAAAAACAACCCGCAAGCACACAAAGATATTCTCCATCGGCCGGGCCGCCGCCAGACGGGCGGACGCCGGCAATCAATTCAGAGGGCCCAGTCGGAAGAAGGCGGTCTCCTCCGAAATGGGCGCGGTGACCCGGTACCGCCCGTTTTGAAGGACAGGCGAGATCGGGACCGTATTCCAAACCGCCCCGGCCCCCGGGGCCGGGCTGGATTGCAGCACCACCTTGGTCGCGGACAGCCCCCAGGTCAGCAGGAGATTGGTGCCGGAGGGAATATTGAGAAATGGTGCGCGATACAGGGTTCGAACCTGTGACCCCTACCGTGTCAAGGTAATGCTCTACCACTGAGCTAACCGCGCAGCCGATGAATTAGTCACTTTCAGGACGGGCGAAAAGATACGGGGAATCCCTGTGCGTGGCAACACTTTTTGGCTGACGAATGGTTCCGGCAAACGGCGCCTCAGTGGCCGGCTCACGATCTCAAGCTGTTGCCGCAAACGCTTCGAGCCGTTGGGTCAGGCGCAGGTTCTCCGAAGCCTCCACGGGACAATCAATGATCGTGAGCTTGTTTGAGTTCAGCGCCGCGCGCAGCGCGGGGGCCAGCTCTTCGGCGGATGAGATGCGGCAGCCGTTGGCGCCAAAGCTCTCCGCGTATTTGACGAAATCCGGGTTGCCGAAATCCACGAACGCCGAACGACCGAACTGGTTCATTTGTTTCCAGCGAATCAATCCGTAGGTGCGGTCATTGAACACGAGCACCACGAACGGGGTGTTCAGGCGCACGGCCGTCTCCAACTCCTGCGAATTCATCAGGAAACCACCGTCCCCCGTGACAGCCACCACCCGGCGGCTGGGATGCACCAGTTTGGCGGCCACGGCCCCGGGCACGGCGATGCCCATGGAGGCAAAACCGTTGGAGATGATGCAGGTATTGGGCTGAAGACACGGAAACAGCCGCGCCAGCCAGAGTTTGTGCGCGCCCACATCCGAAATGACAATGTCATCATCGGCCAGGGCGGAGCGGAGCTCGGCGAGGATCCGCTGGGGTTTGAGCGGGAACGAATGGTCGCACCGGCCCTGCTCCAGCTCATCGCGCAGCAGTTGGCGGAAGCGCAGATCCAAAGGGGCGGAGTGCCGGGCGGCCTGGTCCGCCAGCGTGTCCAGCGAGGAGGCGATGTCGCCCACCACCCCGACGCTGACGATGTACGCTGCATCCACTTCGGCGGGCGACAGGTCCACATGGACTATTTTTTTGTCGCGGTTCGGATTCCACGACCGCGGCGCGTATTCCACCACATCGTAGCCCACCGCGATCACCACATCGGCTTCCACGAACCCATGGTTGACATAATCCGGCGTTTGCAGGCCGATGGCTCCCAACGCGAGCGGATGCGGATCGGGAATGACGCCCTTGGCCATGAAGGTGGTCGCGACCGGAAGGTCCAGCTTTTCGGCGAACCGCACCAAGGCTTCGGAAGCGTGTCCGCGGATGACGCCATTGCCCGCCAGCACCACCGGGCACTTGGCCTCCGAAATGATGCGGACGGCCCTTTCAATTTGTTCCGGCGCGGCTCCGCCCGGATGCGGCCATTGCACGAGGAGCGGTTGGGCGTCCGTTTCCATCCGGCCCACGTCTTCGGGAATTTCGAGGTGGGTGGCGCCGGGTTTTTCCGTTTGCGCCAGCTTGAAGGCCTTGCGGAAGGCTTCGGGAATAATGTCGGGGATGGGCAGGCTGGTGTTCCACTTGGTCACCGGGCGGAACAAGCTGACGATATCCAGATGCTGATGGGACTCCTTGTGCATCCGGTTCTGGCCGGCTTGGGCGGTGAGCGCCACGAGCGGGGCCCGGTCCATGTTGGCATCGGCCACGCCGGTGATCAAATTGGTGGCCCCCGGCCCCAGCGTGGAGAGGCACACGCCGGCTTTGCCGGTCAGCCGGCCATAGACATCCGCCATGAAAGCCGCGCCTTGCTCATGGCGCGTCATGACCAGGCGGATGGACGAGCCCGGCAGGGCGTCCAGCAGGTCCATGTTTTCCTCGCCGGGCACTCCGAAGATGTATTCCACACCTTCGTTTTCCAGACATTTTACAATGAGTTCAGTGGCTTTCATAAACGCGACTCCCCGTCCGGCACTTTCATCTCCACGCTGTCCGCCGATCCTTGATCCGCGTGCCCAGCTCGAGCTTTCAAATCAGATGAGCCGGCCATCCCAGTGAGAATCCCTGCAAAAAGCTGTTTTCGCCATGGGGTGTTCACCCCAGCCACAGGGTCTCCGGCGGCCACTACTGCGCCAGGCTTTTGTTTTTGGCCCGGGACTCGTCCCGCAGCCGGATTTTGAAGGCGTCCAGCGCCTGTTGCAACGATTCGCTGCCGACCGCCAGGATTTGCACGGCCAGCAGGCCGGCGTTGCGCGCGGCGTTGATGCCCACCGTGGCCACCGGCACCCCGGGCGGCATTTGGACAATCGAGAGCAGGGAGTCCAAACCGTCCAGCGCCTTGCCCTGGATCGGCACGCCAATCACGGGGAGAGTGGTGAACGCCGCCGTGACGCCCGGCAAATGCGCCGCGCCGCCGGCCCCGGCGATGATCAGCCGCAGTCCGCGCTGGCGGGCGCTGGCGGCATAGGCTTCCAGCCCGTGCGGATCGCGGTGGGCGGAGATGACTTTCGCTTCGCTGCCCAGGCCGAATTCCTTCAGCGCCTCCGCCGCGGCCTTCATCACCGGCCAGTCGGAGTCGCTGCCCATCAAAATGCCCGCCACCGGTCCGTTAAGATTGGTCTCGTTCGTCATTGGTTAAATTGAGCAAGGAAACTAGGGGTTTGACAAGCAACAAGTGCGAGGCTGGCGATTTTGGACCTTCGGCAAAAGCCGGCCGGCGCGGCCAGGGAAAAATTAACCGGTCTTTTCGGTGTTTTTCCGTGTTTTGTCGTGTTGGGAGGCTGAACTTGCAAGGCATTCCGTGGCGCGGGGCGGAGCCGTCCCCTGCCCGGTTACGCCGCCGGGCGTTTTCGCCTTCACTGTTTCCGACGTTCCGCCTTTCTGAACTCATGGACCATTCCCTCATCCGGGGACCACGATAGTCCATTGGGTCGGACATTGCAAGTCTCATATGAGATTATTTTAGGGGCCGGCAGCCGCAAGGGCCGGCAACACGGGAATGCTTAACCGCAACGCAGAGATAGCCGGGCGGGAAAAGGCAACGGCGGCCCGCGAATCGCACGAAACTCGACCGCCGCAAACGGGGTTTGCGAGAGTGGGACAGGCTTCCAGCCTGTCAGTCCCCGGTGACAGGCTGGAAGCCTGTCCCACCTTCCGAAGCCACCCCGGTTTAGGGGCGCCATGCGCGAAGATTCTTTTGATGGCACGCCCGTCTTCATTGGCATAGTCAGTGCATGCATCCGCCCTCACCCCTGCCCTCTCCCCCGGGAGAGGGAGAATGGTTCGTCCGGTGGGTGGTGTGCCTGGATGGCCGGGGTGGACGAACGGTGGCATGCAAAAGCGCCGGAAGACTTCTCCACCTTGCCGGCATCTTGTGCGGGAGTACCGCCGGTTTCCCAATCGGCGGGCCGGTCCGTGGGTCGGACGCGCCAGACTGGCGAACGGTCTGCGGGTTGGGAAACCCGCGATACGGCAGACTTGGAAGTCTGCGGTACGAAAAAGCCGCCTCGTCCCCGCCGTCGGATTTGAAAACCATGCAATGCCTGTCAGTTGCAGCGGGGATGGGCGCACTACGACCGTCACTCTTCGTCTGCTTTCCAAATTGCACGTCTCCGTGAACCCTGTGCCTCAGTGATGAAGGGACGCCCGGGGAGGGCACCGGGCCCACAAGGCGGAGTTCTCGCCGCCGGGCCGCCGCCCATGGCCGGGCCATCCTTCACTTTTCAACGGGCTGCGGCTCACGGAGCCGCGCTCCGGCGGTGTCTCTTCGTTCGCGCATTTCGTATTTCGCGGTTTGAAAATCCCCCGTCTTGTCTCCGCTTTCCCGCTTTTTCGATTTCCGCTTTGGGCTTTTTTCCATTCGTGTTAATCCGTGAAATCCGTGGTTAAAAAAATCCCTGTCTTTCCCGCCCTCCCCTTTGCCATTTGTCTCCAGCCAACGTCCGGTATATCTGAGTCTCCGGAAGTCGTCTCCTGCGGGGTCTTTGATTTCGGCCTTCGGCCCGCAAACCGCCGACAGCTTCGGGAGGCGCCTCCGCTCCCGTTACCTAGTAACGAAATATGCCCAACATTGGCAATCCTTCTTGACACGACTTAACCACTTCCACCCGAACACCTTATCAATCCTGTCAACCCAAATCCGCACCCCATCGCGTTACTAGGTAACGAGATTGTCCGGATTATTTTTTTCCACCGCTCTTCACTTTTCAACGTGCTGCGCCCGGGGCCGGGAGCACTCCGTCGGTGGGCCGGGGCCATCAGGCCGCTTCCGGTTGCGAATGAGGGCGGACGGTTCGATGGGTCGGCGGGCGATTGGATGGTAAAGCGCCGTGAACGGCGCCCCCCCGTTGGGCAACACGCTGCACGGGCGTTGCCTTGATTCCAAGGACGGGGGTCACTGCGGCTTGAGGGTGATCACGTCGCCGGGTTCGAGGGGGATTTGCACGCCGTTGATGAGGCTTTGGGGATCCACCGTGGCGTCCTCGCCCTGGCGGGTGATGATGATTTGGGCCGGGGCGTCGGGGCTGAGGTAGTTGGCGGTGGCGATGGCCTGGGTGAGGGTGAGGCCGACCACCCAGGGGACACTGGAGTTTTGGACGGGCCCGAGGACGGTGATGGAGCCGGGCTGGGACACCTGGCGTTGCAGGGCG
Source organism: uncultured Bifidobacteriaceae bacterium (assembly GCA_964618545.1). Taxonomy (GTDB): domain Bacteria; phylum Verrucomicrobiota; class Verrucomicrobiia; order Limisphaerales; family UBA11358; genus UBA11358. The sequence goes on from CAZUBG010000061.1 coordinate 6,213, forward strand.
GCATTTTGACCGGCCAGATAGGATTGCTGGGCCTGGGCGCGCGCCCTTGACTTGGTGGTACACCCGGCCGCCAGCCCCGCCATAATCAGGATGAGGAGGATCAATTTCATCAGGAGATTAATCGTTGTTGGGGTGGAAAAGTTTCGGGCGGCGCGGGCGGTCATTGATTTCCGGGTGATTCCACGGAGTGCCTCCAAGCGGTGACGGCCGATTTGATTTCCGCCGCACAATTGGCCCGGGGTTTGGCAAATTTGGGCGTAAACCAAGGGAACAACCCGACGAGATCAAAGGACACCAGGATCTGTCCGTCGCAGTCCGGCCCGGAACCAATGCCAATGGTGGGGATGTTGATCTGGCGGGAGACTTCGGCCGCGACCGGCGGGGTGACGATTTCCAGCACCACGGCGAAGGCTCCGGCTTCCGCCAGTGCGCGGGCATCGGCGAGCAAGGCTTCGCGTTCGGTTTCGGTGCGGCCCTTTACCTTGTAACCGCCCTCTTCGAGCACATGCTGGGGGAGCATGCCCAAATGTCCGCAATAAGGGATGCCGGCGTCAATAACGGCGCGCACTTGGGGCAGAATGCCCCGTCCCCCCTCCGCCTTGACGGCTTCCGCCCCGGCGGCGACCAGGCGGCGGGCGCTGGCCACGGCCCCGGCAACGGTGTTGTAACTGCCGAAGGGGAGATCGGCGGCGACGAGGGCCCGGGGATTGGCCCGGGCGACGGCGCGCACATGATGTTCCATGTCGGCCATGGTCACGAGGGTGGTGTTGGGGTAGCCCAGCACGACCATGCCCAGGGAGTCGCCGACCAGCAGGAAGGGGATGCCCGCTTCATCAAGCATTTTGGCCAGGGGATAATCGTAGGCCGTGAGGGCGGCGATTTTTTCGCCCCGGGATTTCATCGCGCGGATTTGTTCCGCAGTGATTTTGGTGGAACTCATGCAAAGGGGCCGCCGGAAAGTCCGGGAGGATGCCCGGACCGTTCAACCGGGGCCAAAGCTGTGAATCAACTCATCCGGGGTGGTGGTGGCGGTGCCGACCTTGCCGACGACAATCCCGGCGGCGTGATTGGAAAGGAGGGCGGCTTCCAACGGCGAGGCGCCGGCGGCGATGGCGAGGGTAAAGGTGGCGATCACGGTGTCACCGGCACCGGAGACATCGAACACTTCCTGGGCGATGGTGGGAATGTGATACGGCTTCTGGCCGCGCTGGCACAGCAGCATGCCCAGTTCGCCCAGCGTGATGAGCAGAATGGCCGGGGCGGGCTGATCGAGCAGGATTTCCACCACCCGCAGGAGATTTTTGTCCGTCAACGGGTCCGCCTGGCGCGTGTCGTCGGGAATGTCAGCGAGTTCAAAGGCTTCCTTGCGGTTGGGGGTGATGAGCGAAAGCCGGCCCAAGTCCAGGTGATGAACCGGCTTGGGGTCCAGACTCAGCCAGATGCCGCGGTCGCGGCAGAGGGTTTTGATGGCATTGAGGAGGGGCTGGGTGACCACGCCCTTGCCATAATCCCCGACGATGATGGCATCGGCCCGCGCCAGCCGGGGCTCCAATTGCTTCAATAAGCGGGTGGTCAGGGCGGCATCCAGATTTTCGCGGGTTTCGCGGTCAATGCGCACGACCTGCTGTTGATGGGCCACGATGCGGGTTTTGACACTGGTGTGGCGACCGGGGCATTTTACCAATCCGCCGCATTTGATTTTCCGGCCGATCAACAACCGTTGCAATTGTTCGGCGGCGGCGTCCCGGCCGATCGCGCCAAAAATTTCGGTGGGCACATCAAGGTCGGCCAGGTTGCGGGAAACGTTGGCGGCCCCGCCGGGCATGAAGCTTTCGCGCTGAAACTCGACCACGGGCACGGGGGCCTCGGGGGAAATGCGGGAAACGCCGCCCCAGATGAACTGGTCGAGCATCACGTCACCCAGAACCAGCACGCGGCTTTTTCGGGCGAGGGACAGAATTTCGCGGGCGCGGTTGGCGGACAGTACGTTTGGACTCATAATTGGGCTAATCCAAGAAGGCGGTTAACGGACTGGTGGCATCGGCGGTGTTCGCAGGGGCGGCCAGACCGGATTCGAAGGCGGTGCGGCCGGCTTCCACCGCCATTTTGAAGGCGACGGCCATGCGGTTCGGGTCGGCGGCAACGGCAATGGCGGTGTTGATGAGCACGGCATCGGCCCCGAGTTCCATGGCTTCGGCGGCATGGCTGGGCGCGCCCAGGCCGGCGTCCACGACGACCGGCACGGTGGCCTGCTCGATGATGATGCGCAATTGGTCACGGGTTTGCAGACCCCGGTTGGAGCCGATGGGCGATCCCAGCGGCATGACCGTGGCGCAACCGACGTCCTGCAGGCGTTTGGCCAGGACGGGATCGGCGTTGATGTAGGGCAGCACGGTGAACCCCTCCCGCACGAGGATTTCGGCGGCCTTGAAGGTTTCGACCGGATCGGGCAACAGATAGCGCGGGTCGGGATGAATTTCGAGTTTCACCCACTTGGGCAGACCGGCGGCGGCGGCCAGGCGCGCGAGGCGGACGGCCTCCTCGGCATTCATGGCCCCGCTGGTGTTGGGGAGGAGCAGATACCGCTTGGAATCAATGAATTCGAGGATGTTGGCGAAGGGATCCTGGCCACCGGACAAATCCGCCCGGCGCAGGGCGACGGTCACCATTTCCGCCCCGCTGGCGGCCAGCGCGTCACGCATGGCTTCGGGTGAGGAAAACTTGCCGGTTCCCAAAATGAGCCGGGAACGGAAGATTCTTCCGGCAATGACCAGCGACTGGTTGGTGGAAGGCATCATTATTCCAACGATTTTTTCTTGGAAATGGTGTGAGTCGCGTGGCCGTAAAAGGCTTCGGCGCATTCCATCAGGGTTTCCGAGAGCGTCGGATGCGGATGAACGGTCAGGGCAATGTCCTCGGCGGTGGCCCCCATTTCCATGGCGAGCACGGCCTCGGCAATAAGTTCGCCCGCGCCGGCCCCGGCGATGCCAACGCCCAACAGACGGTCGGTTGCGGGATCAATCAGCATTTTGGTCACGCCGTCGGTGCGGTCAAAGGACAGGGCGCGACCGGAAGCGGACCACGGGAATTTGGCGACTTCGTATTTGAGGCCTTTTTCCTTCGCCTCGGCCTCGGTGAGTCCGCACCAAGCCAGTTCGGGATCGGTGAAGACCACGGCGGGGATGATGATGTTTTCAAACACGACATCGTCGCCGTTAATGTTTTCGATGGCGATGCGGGCCTCCTTGTGGGCTTTGTGGGCCAGCAGGATGCCGCCGGCGATGTCGCCGATGGCGTATATGTTCGGATCGTTGGTCTGCTGGTGATGGTTGACTTTGACGAAGCCCTTTTCGTCGAGCTCCACCTTGGTGTTGGCCAGGCCCAGGTCCGAACTGTTGGGGACGCGACCGACGGCGACGAGGACGCGATCATAGAGTTCCTCGAGTTTCTGGCCATTGTACTCCATCTCGACTTTGATGTGCTTGCCGGAGGTGGACATTTTGGAGACGCGCGCCTTGAGGCGGGTTTCCTTGAAGGCTTTTTTGGCATTGGCGACGACGGGGCGGGCCAGATCGGGATCGGCCCCGGCCAGGATGCTGTCGAGGGCTTCGACGAGCACAATTTTGCTGCCGAGCGCGGCGTAAACGGTGCCGAGTTCCATGCCGATGTAACCGCCGCCGACGACGAGCAGGTTTTCAGGAATGTCCTCGACCTCGAGCGCCTCGGTGGAGGTCATGACGCGGGGGTTGCCCAGATCGAACGCCTTGGGCATGGCCGCGACGGAACCCACGGCGAGAATGGCCTTGTCGTATTCGACGAACTGCTGGCCCTGGGTCGTTTCGACGCGCAGGGTTTGGGAGCCTTCAAAATAGGCCTTGCCATGGATGACCTGAACGCCGCGCATTTTGGCGAGGGTGGTGATGCCGCCGCCGAGTTTTTCCAGGATGGATTCCTTCCACGCGCGCAGTTTGGAGACGTCCAGCGTGGGTTCGGCGAAGGTGATGCCGCGATGGGCGGATTCCCGGGCATTGACAATCTGGTGGGTGGCGTAGAGGAGCGCCTTGGAGGGAATGCACCCCCGGTTCAGGCAGACGCCGCCGAGCCGTTTTTCACGTTCAATGAGAATGACTTTTTTGCCCAGATCGGCCGCATAGAAGGCCGCCGCGTAACCGCCGGGGCCCGCGCCGACCACCACAATTTCAGTTTTAATAGGTTCCATGAAAACAAAATGCGCTTAGATTTTTACGGTTTCTTCGTCGAAATTCTGCAGGGCCGCAACCAGATCCACGGTGAAGCGGGCGGCGGTGCCGCCGTCAATCACGCGGTGATCATAGCTCAGGCCAATGGGGGTCATGAGGCGGATTTCCACCCTGCCCTCGCGCGCCACCGGCTTGAAGGCGCCGCGGCCGAGGCCGAGGATCGCCACTTCAGGCTTGTTGACAATGGGGGTGAAATGCGCCCCGCCGATGGCCCCCTGATTGGAGATGGTGAACGTGCCGCCCTTGAGTTCGTCGGCGGTCAGCTTGCGGTCGCGCGCCTTGGCGGCGAGTTGTTCCAGTTCCTTCGCAATTTCGAGCACGCTCTTTTTATCCGCGTCGCGCAGGACGGGGACGATCAAGCCCTGTTCGGTGTCCACGGCAATGCCGAGGTGGATGTATTCCTTGAGGATGATTTCGTTGGTGGCCTCATCCAGGCTGGAATTGAAGATGGGATGTTTTTTCAGGGCGGCGACAATGCCCTTCAACACCAGCGGGGTAAGCGTGAGTTTGGAGCCTTTGGCCTCGTAGCTGGCGGCGTACTTCTTGCGCAGTTCGTTGAGCCGGGTGAAATCAATTTCGTCGAACTGGGTGACATGCGGAATGGTGTTCCAGTTTTCGAGCATCCGGCGGGCGATGACCTGGCGCAGGGGCGTGATGGATTTTTTGGTGACCGGCCCCCACTGGGAAAAATCAATGGACACGGCCGCCGGTTTGGCCGGGGCGGCCGTCGCGACGCCGGCGGGCCTGGCCTTCGCGGCCGCGGCGGCGGCCATCAAGCGTTGAAGGTAGCCGCGCACATCGCCCATGACGATCCGTCCGCCGGATTCGCTGCCCCGGATTTTGGCAAGATTGATGCCCAGTTCCCGGGCGATCTTGCGCACGGAGGGCGAGGCCACGGGCGCGATGCCGGGGGTGATGTCCTCGGTTTCGTCGGCGGCTTCGACGACGGCTTCGGGTTCGGGAGCCGGGGCCGGACGGGGGGCGGCACCGGAGCGTTTGGGCGCCGGAGCGGCGGCGGGAGCCGGGGCGGCAGGTGTGGCCGCCGGTTCGTTGCCGCCTTCCAGAGTAATCAGGCGCTGGCCGACGCTGATTCGGTCACCGGCCTTCACATGGACTTTGCCCACGACGCCCGCCGCAGTGGAGGGGATGGAGGCGACGGCTTTTTCGTTTTCAAGTTCGAGCAGGGCCTGCCCCACGGTCACGGTGTCGCCTTCTTTGATGAAGACATTGACCACAACGCCGGAATCGGCACCCTCACCCAGTTTTGGAAGTTTTACGTCCATAAATTCAACAGGACAACAGCTTGCCGCAAGACGGGGCGGGTTTCCAGAAATAAATTGCCACGGTCCGGGCAAAAAGCAGGCGCAGCAAAAAAAATTAAAGTGGCGGGACAGCCATTCATAAGAATTCAATAACAGCGGAAAGGCAATGAATGAACAAATGTTCCCGGCCAGGGAAGCCCGCCAGCATAGGGCCAGGGAAGCCCTGGGAAGTTTTTGCCGTGACGGGGCATGACCGCAAATCCAATAAATCAGGGTTCCCTCAACCACCACCACCAATCCTTCGCCGAGCGCCACGGCCAGAGCCGGACGCAGGTCGGGGAGCAGCCAGAGAAAGGCCAGAAATCCGGGATAGGTGATCAGGTGCAGTCCGAGAATCCAAAGAATGAACAGCCGTGGCTTTCGAAAATGCTGGAGCAGCAGCAAAATGCACGCGGCTTCCAAAAGAATTGAAAAGCTGATGAGAAAAGCAATCTCCGGCGTGAGCGGTTGCCCGGGAATTTCAATCGGATTGGCCCGGGCGGAAAAGTTGCCAAGCATTATCACCGCCCAAACTCCCAACCGCCAAAGACTCAATGGATTTTTCATTTCATTTGAGTAGTGGCGTTGTTTGTACCATTGATTTCCCGCAGATTGCCGATGACGTTTTGGCGGACATCCGGGTCCGGATCGTTCAACAGTTTCTTGAGCCGCGGGATTATTTCGTTACGCCGGTCAGGGAAACGGATGGCAATGGCTTCGGTCAGCCCATCAGCGGCCTCGCCCCGAACCTCCGCAAACTTATTGGTCAAGCCCTGGCACAAAATTGGAATGGCGTTTGTGCCGGTGCCCAGCGAACTGACCATGGCGTAAAGGACCCGATTTTGGTTCGTTCCCTCCATGAGCTCCGACAATTTTGGAAGCGCGGGGACGGCTTGTTCGCCCAGCGTGATTAAGCCATAAACGGCAGCCATATTGATTTCCCAAGCGGGCTGTTGGAAGGGCGGCTTCACATAAGCAAGCCGTCGGAGCAAGGCGGGAATCGCTTTGGCACCCAAGTGATGAATGGCGTTCGTTGCGGCTGGCGAAAGCTGGCCGTCGGGGTTGCGCATTTTCAACCATTCGCCGAGAAGTTTGCCTTGATAACTGGGATCGTCCAAAAACCGTCCTTCCTGCGGATGGTCCCTTTGATTCGCATCGGTGAGAATCACTTTCGCTCTTTCAGCAAGATTGGAATCCGAACCGGCGGCGGCTTGCATGGCTGATTTGATCTCCGGGGTCAGCGGATAATGGCTCAGGAGGCTGAAGGCATTGCGTCGTGCCGGGGTGTCCGTGGATTGAAGGCGGCTGAGGAGGAGGGGCAGCGCCTGGTCAGGTGCGACCCCCGCCAGGGTCCGGATGGCTCCGTCAACTCCCGGGTCTTCACGGGCAATGGCCTTCGTCAAAATGGGGAATGACTGCTCAGGCGCAATGGCGATCAGCGATTGCAGCGCCGCGCCCGCCACCGGTGGGTCACTGTTTCCGGCAAGGCTGATCAACCTCGGAACCGCCGCCAGTGCGTTGGTGGTGAAATTGGCGAGCGCAGAGGCGGCGCTTGCGCTGACCGGGGAATCCTGCAACGCCTGGATCAAAATGGGAACGGCCAGTTCGGGTGCGGAGGTTTGCAATCCGATGTCATTCACAGCCGTCACCCGCACGGCAGTGGACGGATCCAGGAGGAGGGGTTTTATGCGGGCGATATAAACGCCCACCTCATCCGTGTCGGAGGCCAATTCATCCATGGCCCATTGCCGGATGTCCGGGCTTTGATTGGTCAACGCCCGGCACAGAACGAACTCCGCCGGCTTGCCGATAAACTGAAGGCATCGTTTGGCGGTGAAGACGTGATCTGGTTCATTGAGGAGTTTTTCCAATTGTCCGACGACCGGCACAGCATTGGTCCCCATGATTTCAAAACCCGCGAGGCCAAGCTGCTGAAAGTCTTCGGCAGCATGCCATTGGCTTCGTTCATAATCCTCCATTGAATAGTGTTCGGATGAACTCCAGCGGAGAAAGCGGATTCTGAATTCGCCGGTACGGGCAATGAGCCACAAACTGACCGGGTCATCTTTGGCCTCAACCAGGTTCAACAAGACCGGCAAAGCCTTCTGCGGCCCGATGGCGCGAACCGCGTTCCGGGCTTCCTCCCGCGGCTGCGTTTCGTCCAAAGGAGTGCAATCATACTGTCGCAACCAGTGGGTCAGCGTGTACCCGTGATAGCGCGGATCCTGAAGGCGAATGACCAGAACGCCGAGGAGGGCAACGATCAGCAAGGCAAACAAGTAACGTTTCACGGCTTGGGTGCATCAGTGATTCAAATGCGGCGCAGCCTTTGGCTATTGGCCTGGTTGGCGGGTGTGCGGAAGCGAAGCCGGCCCGTCAAAATCCAGCTTTGGCGTGTTGGCCCCCCGATGAACAGCAACAACCAGAGCGACGCAAAAACACAGGAGGTGGCGGAGGCATACCAAGAACCCGAATGCTTAACGACCATGCCTCCGGCAATCCCCGTCAAGATGACCGCCAAGGGCGTGAGAAAAACCTGGTCAAACCCGGGTTGAATGAGTTGTCCGGAAGCGAGCCGGCCCAACACACTAAACGGCGGTCCCACGTTGGAACAGTACAACGCAAGGCGCAGCAGTGCGGCCACGAAGGCAAAAACAAAAACCAGTCCGGGTCCAGTCGACGAATCCATTTCAGAACACTCGATAACACAGTAGAGCCACCATCCAGCCAGGGCGCTGAGGCAGAAGCTGGTGGAGTCGGCGATGGATCGGTCTCTAATCTTGGGTGAAAGTACAAGGTTGGGCCAGCCCAGATAAGAAGGCGCAACTTCGACCCCCTCGATGCGGATCTCCACATTCTGACCAGATCTTCCGCTGGCAACGGCAGCCAGTGGGTTGGCATTGCTCAAAAAAGGCCAGGGAAAGGATTGCAGGCTTCTCCGATGTCCCAGCAAGATGATGAGGATCAGGCCCACAATGATCATCATGCCCGGCCATCCGGTGACTCCGGGGAGGATCAGGGCCGGCCAGAGGAAGCCCAGCGCTAAAAATGCCGGCCAAGTGCGGGTAATCGCCATTATAATGGTCATCCCAACCAGCCAGGTCAGCCCGAACGCCACCACAGGAAGGGTGGGGTCCACATGGGCAAGCCATTGTGCCATGGCCGTGAGGAGACCGATCACCACCGCATCCTGCCAGACGGGATGAACCGGACCCAACGGCAGCGGCCGGGCGGAAGTCCACGGCGACAGCATTAACCAAGCGGCGTAAGGCCGGTTGCAAGCCGGGTGAAATCGCACCAAACGATACAGGGCGTAAACAACCGCCGCCGCACCCAGAATCACCTGGTGGATCTTCTTGAATTCCTGCGAATCAGACAACACCTCCGAAGCGATCCCCATTCGGAGTTCCATCAGGCCGAGGCCGCCGACCACCATCGCGTAAATAATGAAGAAGAGCGTGACCAGCGGGGCGGGAGGCCAGACGTTTGGGGAATGAAATGGCAGCGCGCGTTTCATGCCTTGGGCCGGTTGAAATATCTTTCCAGATGTTCGGTGGTTTGCGGATGCACGATCTTTTCAAAGACCTCTGGCAATGAGCCCGAACATCCGGTTTGGGCGCGTAATCCGTCCAGGGTGTCGTATGCAACCAAGTGGGTGCCACTGAGAATGGCAATCCGATGGGCCAGCAATTCAACCATTTCCGGGATCTGCGAAGCCATGACGATGGTAACTTTCGAGCTCTCCGCCAGGTGTTTCAGCACCCGGCGCAAGGCAAGAATGGCCGATGGATCCAGACCACCGGTGAAGGGTTCGTCCAGGATCAGGACCGGGGTTTCCGTCACCAAAGCGCCGCAAATGGCAATCTTCTTTTTCTGTCCGTTCGAGCAGGTGCGAATGGGCGCATCCCCCTTATCGGCCAGTTCAAACAGGTCCAGCAGACGGACGATGTGGTCCATCAAATGATCGGCGTCAATATCGTACAATTGGCCGACGGCCAGCAGCCATTCGCGGGCGGTCAGAAATTCCGGCAGCCAGGGATGATCAGTCAGCAAGGTCGTTTGCCGGCGGATTTTCAGCTCTGACTCCTCGCTGCCGCGTCGCCACAAGCCGTTGATTTCCACATGGCCTTTGGCTGGCGTGATGAGTCCCGAGATGATGCCAAGAAGGGTGCTCTTACCGACGCCGTTCGGCCCCATGAGGGCAACCAAATGACCGTCGGGGATGTCGAGATTGATATGGCACAGCACCGGCCGCAGCCCGAAATGGTGACTGACATCGGTTACTTTGATCATAAACGCCCTGATCCAGTGTGGTCTGAGTTAGTACAATGCACCGGAAGCATTGGAGAAAGCGGGTGAGAGGTCAACTGAATTCAAGAATTCCAGACGCAGCCCCAAGTTGGCCGGATGGAAATTCTGAGTTGGAACCCGCAGGGCTGGCATCCCCCTGACTAATCGCGGCGCGCCAACCCCGGTCGGGCCGGACGGCACCGCTGGTCAATCGTTCAGGCCCCAATGCAAGACGCCCTGCCCAAGAGTATTGGCATACGGCCGACGGGCGGTTGCCACCACCAGTTGGGCGAGTGGTTGCTCCTCCGTAAACGGGACCTCGAGCCGGGGTTCCCCATCAAGCTTCTCGGGTCCGCTTTGGCCGGACGGGTTGGGTGATGCCGCCAAAAAACCGGTCGTTCTGAATTGATTCATTCCACGCATCATCGGTCAACGGCGGCCGGACTTGAGGACTATTTTGAAAATCAATTGAAGTTGCTTTAAGCCTTGCGCTGAATCAAAGTGTGCCCATGGGTCCGGTAACCTTTGGAACAACTCGATTGCAACGGGGTAATTTTCTCTTTCCAGCCACCCTTGAAGTGACTGACGAGGAGTTGATTTACACCAAACGGCACTGGCTGATAAAGCGCAAAACCAGAGTTGCCATCCGCGACATTGTTTCGTTACACGTTAAAAACGCGCGGTTCAGTTCGGAATTCCTGATCAAACGCCGAAACGGCGCCGCCCCGGTGGTCCTAAAGGCCATCCACCGGTCTGACGCGGACCGAATCCGAACGCTGGTCGAAAGGATTCTGGGGGTATGAAGCCGGGTTTCTTCCTGTTATGAGCCTGCTTCTCCTTCGCCGCGTGATTGCCCCGGGGTGCCTGATGTGCTGGCTGGCGGCCGGCGGGTTGCCGGCGCAAGCGGCCGACGATACGGTGACGCTGCCCGACCTGATGCAGGGCGCGCAACAGTGGGCGCAGGATAATCTCGATACGAACGTGGTCACCGCGCTTTCGCAAATTGACCCGGCGGCGGTGCAGCAGTTTTACCGGGAGCTGACGGCCCGGTCGCAGGGGGAATACGTGGTGGACCTGGCCGCCGTGCGTCAAACCGCCCGGAGTCTGCTGCCCTGGCTGCAAAGCCGGGAGGAAACCCGGCCCTATGCCGCCTGGCTGGCGGCCCAGATGGACTACCTGGACGTGGCCGAGGAAATCCGCCAGACCGCGCCACCCCCGCCCAAGATTACCAATCCGCCGCCCCAAATCATCCTCAATCCCCCGGCGCAAAAGGAGCGGGAACTGTGGGTGACCAAAGAATCCGGACGTCCCTGGCCCCCGGCCGCCCAAACGTATGTCACTGAATTAAAACCCATTTTTGCGGCCAGAAATGTCCCCCCGGAACTGGTCTGGGTGGCGGAGGTGGAATCCGGCTTCGACCGGCGGGCCGAAAGTCCGGCCGGGGCGGCCGGATTGTTTCAATTGATGCCGGACACCGCCAAGCGCTTTGGCCTCTCGTTGTGGCCCCGTGACCAGCGCTATCAGGCCATCCCCAGCGCTGAAGCCTCGGCGGACTATTTTAGATATTTATACGACCGCTTTCAAGACTGGCGGCTGGTCATGGCGGCGTACAATGCCGGCGAGGGGACCGTTCAAAAGCAGCTCACCGCCCGCAAAGCGCACAATTATGACGGCATTGCCACCCACCTGCCCGCCGAGACGCAAATGTATGTGCCGCGCGTGGAGGCGGTTTTGTTGGAGCGGGAAGGGTTAAAACTGGAGCAACTGGCCCCGCCGCAAGCCGCCTCAGAAAAATGAATTGCTTTTTTTCCGGCTTTGGTGAAACTAAGCCCTCAATTTTTTATCTATGAAGAAAACTATTTTGTTGGCTGCAATCCTCGTCGGTTTGGCTGCGCCCCTGTTGGCGGACACGACCAATGCGCCGGTTTCCACAACCCCGCCGGGCGGTTTGCCGGGAGCCCCCATGCTCGGCGATGAAAATGCCCGCTTCAGTTATGCCATCGGCCTGAAACTGGGTTCGCAGTGGAAGCAAATCGGCTTCGCTGTGAACAACGACCAGCTTGTCAGCGGGTTAAAAGACGCCCAAACGGGCGGCCCCGCCTTGTTGTCCCCGCAGGAACTAAACGATGTATTGGCGCAGTTCCAAAAGAAGATGCAGGCCAAAGCGATGGCCATGCAGGCGGAAATGGCGGCCAAAAGCAAAGTCGAGGGCGAAACCTTTCTCACCACCAACAAAAACAATCCCGGCGTCGTCACCCTGCCCTCCGGATTGGAATACAAAGTGTTGACCGCCGGCGACGGCCCGATCCCCAATGCCTCCAGCATGGTGACCGTGAACTATCGCGGAACCTTAATCAACGGCACGGAGTTTGACAGTTCCGCCAAAGTGGGGCATCCGTTACAGATTAACGTGACGGGCGGCATCATCAAGGGCTGGACCGAAGCGCTGCAACTCATGAAGGTGGGCTCCAAGTGGCAGTTGTTCGTCCCGTCGAATCTGGCCTATGGCGAACGGGGGACCCGGGGCATCCCGCCGAACACCGCTCTGATTTTCGAGGTTGAACTGTTGGGCATCCAAGCCCCCAAGGCTCCGCCGGTGACGCCGGCACCGGCGGCGAAAAGCATGCCGTTAACCAGTGACATTATCATGGTGCCCTCCGCCAAGGATTTGACCAACGGAGCCCAGATTCAAACCATCAAAGCGGAAGACATTCAAAAGTTCCAAGCCAGCCAGACCAACGCGGCTGGGAAATAAGGGCCGGCCAAAGCACGGGCGGTGTCGGCCAACCCCACTGCGATGGGATGAATCCGGTCCCCGCCCGGGAGTGGTTCATGGCTGGCAGTCGCCCTTGGTGCGGTTGCCGCTGCCTCATCCAGTTTGAACATTTGCTGTAAAGCCTTGTCAATTCACACAGGGTTATGAAACAAATATCACGACTGTTGCTGGGTTTTATTACGGGTTTGACCGGGGTGCTGGCGCTGACCGGCCTCCTTCACTTCAACCTGCTGGGGAAAGACGCCGCCCCGGTGGTGAAGGTGGAAAACACGCCGGTGAACCGGGACATACGACCCGTCACCAGTTTCGCCCCGGTGGTCAAAAAGGCGGCCCCCAGCGTTGTTAATATTTATTCCTCCCGCATTGTTCATGAACGCTCGATGCGGAATCCCCTCCTGAATGATCCGGTGTTCCGCCAATTTTTTGGCGGCCAGTTGCCCGAGGAAGACCAATCCCGCTCCCGCAGAGAGGAAAGCCTTGGTTCGGGGGTGATCGTTTCACCGGACGGCTACATCCTCACCGCCAACCATGTGGTGGAGGGAGCCGATGAAATCAAGGTGGCCATTAACAGCAGCAAGAAGGAACTGACCGCCAAGGTCATTGGGCGTGACAAACTGACCGACGTGGCGGTTTTGAAAATTGAAGCCAAGGATTTATCGGCCATCACCCTGGCGGACAGCGATCAACTGGAGGTTGGCGATATTGTGCTGGCCATTGGCAACCCCTTTGGCGTCGGGCAGACGGTAACCATGGGCATCATCAGCGCCCTGGGCCGGAACGGCTTTGGTTTCAGCGGCTATGAAAATTTCATTCAAACCGATGCCGCCATCAACCCGGGCAATTCCGGCGGGGCGCTCGTGGATGCGGAGGGGCGGCTGGTGGGGATTAACACGGCCATTATCAGCCGTAGTGGCGACAACTCCGGCATCGGTTTTGCGGTGCCGATCAACCTTGCCCGGCATGTCATGGAACGCCTGATTGCCGGGGGCCGGGTGGCCCGCGGCTATTTGGGGATCTACCCGCAGGATCTGACCCCCGATTTGGCGCAACAGTTCAACATTCCCAATTCGACCGGCGCGCTGGTCGGGGATGTTTACCCTGACACGCCCGCTCAAAAAGCCGGGATCAAATCGGGTGACGTCATTCTTTCCATCAACGGCAAGGACATTGCCGATGCCCACAGCCTCACCCTGACCGTTTCCGAACTGGCGCCGGGTTCCACCGCCACCCTGGGCATCCTCCGGGAGGATGGCAGCCCCAAAACCATCACGCTGGTGCTCGGGGAACATCCTGGTTCGGGCCGCATGGAAAGCCAGAATAATTCCGACAATCAATCCTCGGTCACCGATTCCCTGGACGGCGTTACGGTCGAGGACCTGGATGCCGACATTCGCCAGCAATTGAGAATTCCCGACAGCATCAAAGGCGTGATCGTCGCAGAGGTGGCGGAGGATTCCAATGCAGCGGAGGCGAGCCTGGCCAAGGGCGATGTGATCATGGAGATCAATCATCAACCGGTGAGCAATACGGAAGAGGCCACTCGTTTGTGCAAGGAAGCCAAAGGCGACCACATTCTTCTCAAGGTCTGGCATCGCGAAGGGGAGATGGCCCTGACCCGGTTCCTGAGTGTGGACAACACCAAGCGAACCAAATAAGTTGTTTGACAAACCCCACGGCCCGCCCGCAGGCTTTGACAAGGCCCTGCGGGCGGGCCATTATTTTCCATAACGATCATGTCAGTACAATACAAAGATTATTACCAGATCCTCGGCGTGCCGCGCGGCGCGGATGCCGATGAGATCAAGAAATCCTTTCGCAAGCTCGCCCGCGAATTTCATCCGGATGTGGCCAAGGATAAAAAGCGCGCCGAAGAGAAGTTCAAGGAAATCAACGAGGCCTACGAAGTGTTGTCCGATCCCGCCAAGCGCAAGAAGTATGACGAACTGGGCGCGGATTGGAAGTCCGGCGCGGATTTCCGCGGCGCGGGGGGTCAGCCCGGTTTTTCCGGCTCCCGCACCTGGCGGCCTGCTGGGCCGGCGGGTGGCGGCGAACCGGAATTTGAATTTGGCGGTGCGGGGTTCAGCAGTTTCTTTGAGGAAATGTTTGGCTCCCGTTTTCGCGGTCGTCCGGGTTTTGGCGGCCAGGGCGAAGAGGGTGAACGCGGACAGGATATTGAGGGGGACATTGTGGTCACCCTGGAAGAGGCCATGCATGGTTCCATCCGGGAGGTGAGTGTGCGTTATCGAGTCGGACGCACCGTGAAGAATGAGACCCATCAGGTTAAAATTCCACCGGGCGTGACCGAAGGTCAAAAACTGCGTTTGTCCGGACGCGGTGAAGCCGCCGCCAACGGCGGTCTGGCCGGAGATTTGTATTTGCGCGTGCGCCTGGCGAAGCATCCTGATTTTGAGGTGGAGGGCTACAATTTGATTCATGAAGCGGAACTCGCGCCCTGGGAGGCGGTGCTGGGCGCGGAAATCTCCGTTCCCACGCTGGATGGCCGCGTTAAGATCAAAATCGCCGCCGGCACGCAGAACGGGCAAAAGCTGCGCGTGCGCGGACGCGGGCTCGTGCAACGGGACGGTCCCCGGGGGGATTTGATCGTCGTCACCAGTTTGGCGCTCCCGGATAAAGTTTCCGATGCTGAAAAAAAACTGTGGGAACAACTGGCCCGCGAATCAAGATTTCATCCCCGGCATTGACGAAGGGCGTCTGGAATACTTAATTTAACCCATGGCAAATCCGGGCAAAAAACGAAAAGCGATCATTCTGGGGGTTGGCCTGGACTCCGACGGCAGCCGCCGCGTCACCACCGGCCCCAATTTTGCCCTGGTGGGCGGCACCGAGGAGACCCATGATCTGATGACGGAAAAGGCCGTGAAGATTAATGAGAAGTTAAAGCAGCGCGGCAAGCAATTGGAAGAGGTCAGCGCCAAGGAATTTGAGGATCTGGCGGGTGAGGTCGGCCTCCAGCAAGTCAAGCCGCGCAAGAAGCCGGAACCGTGATCAGCGGATGAACGCCGTCATTCACTGGTTTCGACGGGACCTGCGAATTTCCGACAATACCGCGTTGAGTGAGGCCGCCCGGCAGGCCGACCGCGTCATTCCGGTTTTTATTCTGGAACCGGCGCTCCGGACCGGACCGGACGCCGGGGCGGCGCGACTCGCCTTTTTGCTTCAGTCGCTCGAATCCCTGAGCAATCGTCTGGCGGAAACGGGGTGTCCCCTGATCATCCGCCAGGGACGTTGCGAGGAGGTTCTCCCCCAAGTGTGCCGTGAGACCGGGGCCCGGGCGGTCTTTGCCAACAAGTGTTACGAACCCGATGAGCTGGCAGGCGACCGGCGTTTGAGTGAAGTCTTGTTCGCCGCAGGCGTCGAATTCAAATTATTCAAAGACGCCGTGGTTTGGGAGGAAACGGAAATCCTGACGCAGGCAGAACAGCCTTACACGGTTTTTACGCCTTATTCCAAAGCCTGGAAAAAACGGTCCCTCCCCAAGCCCCGGCCACTGTTTGCATGCGCTTCAAGTGGCTTGGCGCAGCCGTATAAATCTGATCCCTGGACGACCGACCCGGCGGTGTTTGGCCTACCCTGCACCCAAAGCCTGCCGGCGGCGGGCGAGGCGGCGGCGCTCGAAACGCTGCGACGGTTCATGGCCGGGCCGGTTTTTGAATATGCCGCCACGCGGAACCTGCCCACAGTGGCAGGCACCTCGCGGCTGTCACCTCATCTGCACGCGGGAACGATTGGCATCCGCACCATTTTGCGGGAACTTAACCGGGCCCGGGCGGGGGCCACGGCTGAACAAAAGGCCGGCTGTGAGGTTTTTCTCAATGAACTGATCTGGCGCGAGTTTTATCTGCAAGTGCTGTCCAATTTTCCCCGCGTGGCCAAGGGCGCGTTTCGTCCTGAATACGACCGCCTGCCATGGTCGGAGAATCGCGCGCATTTTCAGGCCTGGTGCGCGGGCCAGACCGGCTATCCGGTGGTGGATGCGGCCATGCGCTGTCTGCTGGCCACCGGAACGCTGCACAACCGGCTGCGGATGATCGCGGCGATGTTTTTGACGAAGGATTTGCTGGTGAACTGGCAGTGGGGCGAAGAGCATTTCATGCGGCAACTGGTGGATGGCGACCTGGCGGCGAACAATGGCGGCTGGCAGTGGTGTGCGGGCACCGGCACGGATGCCGCACCGTATTTTCGGATTTTCAACCCCGTCACCCAAGGGGAGAAGTTTGATCCGCAGGGGGAGTTTGTCCGGCGCTGGGTTCCGGAACTGGCGGCCTTTCCGAAGGAGACGATCCACCGGCCTTGGGAAGAGCCGCAACAGATGGCCCAGGCGAAATACCCACCGCGGATGGTGCGGCATGAAGAGCAGCGGGAACGGTGCCTGGCCCTGTTCCAGGCGGTTAAAGGCGGCGGGGTCCGGAGAGTGCAAAGGTCCGCCAAAACCGGTCAGGGAAAAAAAATAATCAAACGGTAATTTTCGTTACCTAGTAACGCGATGGGGCGCGGATTTGGGTTGACATGATCGGCAACTCGTTGGGGTGGAGTGATTTAAGTCGTGTCAAGCAACATTGCCAAAAACGATCATTTTTCGTTACCTAGTAACGGGGCTTGCATGGGGATGCCGGTTCCGGGACAGAACGCCCTGAAAATTTTGCGCGCATTGCGCCCCTGAACCGGGGTGTCTTGGCCCAGTGGACAGGCTTCCAGCCTGTCACCGGGGACTGACAGGCTGGAAGCCTGTCCCACTCGCGCAAACCCCGGCGGGGCAGTTCAAGACCCTCATGGCTCCACCTCGGTGGGGGTTCATGGGCAGGATCACGATTGCCAAAGGGCCAGGGCCAAGGGTCGGCGGTCATTTGCCAGCAGGCCAGCCCGGCGGGCTGATGGCAGACGAGGCGGCGCGGCGCCGCCCTGGCAAAGACGCCGGGGGGCGGCTATTTCGGTTGTCACGGGAGGGTTTGCAGGAATATGCTCGCCGTCATGAACACCACGCCGACCTCGTCCCGCCGGGATTTTATAAAAAACACGGCGCTCGCCGCCGCCAGTCTGCCGCTGGCCGGTCTGGCTTTTCAAGCCCGCGCCGCCGAGCCGGGGCGGAAACTGGGATTTGCGCTGGCGGGGCTGGGCTATTTAAGCACGCATCAAATCGCCCCCGCCCTGCAGGAGACGCAATACTGCCGCCTGGCGGGGATTGTCACGGGCACGCCCGCGAAGGCGGCCCGGTGGAAGGCCCAATATAATATTCCCGACCGGAACATTTACAATTACGAGACGATGGACCGGCTGGCGGACAATCCGGACATTGACGTGGTGTATGTGGTGACGCCCAATGCGCTGCACGCGGAGCACACGATCAAGGCGGCCCGGGCGGGCAAGCATGTGCTGTGCGAAAAGCCCATGGAGGTCTCGGTGGACAAATGCCGGCAGATGATTGAGGCCTGCCAACAGGCCGGCCGTCAACTGGCCATCGGCTACCGGTTGCATTTTGAACCGAACAATCTGGAATGCGTCCGGCTGGCGCGGGAGAAGAAGTTTGGCGAGGTGAAAATCATCGAGGCCGGCTTTGGGTTCAAAATTGGCGATCCCCAGCAATGGCGGCTGCGGAAGGCTTTGGCGGGGGGCGGGCCGCTGATGGATGTGGGCATTTACGCGCTGCAAACCACCCGTTGTCTGACCGGGGAGGAGCCGGTGCAGGTGTCCGCCATGACCACGACCACGGACGCGGTGAAGTTCAAGGAGGTGGAGGAGTCCATCGTCTGGCAGGCGCATTTCCCCGGCGGTGTCATCGCCCATTCCAGCGCCACCTACCGGATGGATGGCATTGCCGGTTACCGGGCGCTGGCGGAGAATGGCTGGTTTGGACTGAACCCGGCGTATAATTACGGGGGCATCCACGGGACGCGCAGTGATGGCGGGGAGATTTCCCTGCCGTCCATCAATCAATTTGCCGCGGAAATGGACGATTTCGCGCAGGGCATCCTGAACCAGCGGCCCACCCGGGTTCCGGGCGAGGAGGGGTTGCGTGATGTGAGGATCCTGATGGCAATTTACGAGGCG
>CAZUBG010000062.1:0-24680 GCA_964618545.1 uncultured Bifidobacteriaceae bacterium
TCGTGAACTGCGCCCGCGAGCCGGTTTTCATCCGAAAATAGGTGATTGTCCGGCTTGTCCAATCAACATCCTCGGCGGTCATGGAAACGGCGTCGCTCTGTGCCGCGCCGGTTTCCCAAAGCAATTCAAGGTAAAGTTTCCATTCGGCGTTTTTCTCCTGCTGCAAAACGCTCTGGTGTTCGTCCTGCGTGATGCCGCGCCGGTCTTTGGCCTCGTATTTCGGCCAAAGGTAGGGCGCGACGATTGGGATGGCAATCCAGCCCAAGCTCAAGGCGAAGTTGTGCAGCCGTTTCAGAAAATAGGTGATGGCAACTTTGTTTTCTTTGAACACCGCGAAAAAATCATCGGCGGTGGTTTCCAGCAATTTCTTGTTCCGCAGTCCGTTAAACGACGGCGATT
This sequence comes from uncultured Bifidobacteriaceae bacterium, assembly GCA_964618545.1. Taxonomy (GTDB): domain Bacteria; phylum Verrucomicrobiota; class Verrucomicrobiia; order Limisphaerales; family UBA11358; genus UBA11358. The sequence goes on from CAZUBG010000062.1 coordinate 400, forward strand.
TGAACACGCTGGCGTAACGCTCGCGGCTGCTGTCCTTGCCCCGGCTCTGCAACTGCTCCATGACGCTCTGCCATGTGCGTTCCACAAAGGCCGGGTCACTGGCCGTGAGGTAGGCGCGGGCAAGATGCAGGTTTAAAGTGGGCTGACGTTGCGCCGCGTTGCGAGCTTCTAAAAGGCTCTTGGCCTCGGTTTCATCTCTGGTGCGGAGACTGGTTTGCTTGCCGGTGGCGGTGTCCTCAATGTAGAATACGCCGTTGCGCCGGAATAGATTGAATTTCGTTTTCATGTCAGTTTTGTCTGAACAAGAAAACAGTCCATATCCGGCGGCGTTTTTGAACGCCAGTGGTGGCAAAGTTTCAGCGAGTTCTAGCCAGTAGTGGCGAGTTGTGTTTCAACCTGCCGCCTGACTGACTTTTCCGCTGACAGTGGCCGTCCATCGCATCAAGAAACCCTTTATTTATGCGGGTTCTAACAACTTGAACACAGATGGGCACGGATGAACACAGATGGGAGGGAGAAAACAGGAAACGGGAAATTTAACCGCAAAGCAAAGATCACACCCAATACGCGAACCGACACGGAAAAATTTGACCGCAAAGCGGTGGCGCCCGGTGGGTGCTGATTTAGGAGGAAACTTGGGCGGACGTTTGTCTCAAGGCAGGGCGGATATCCGAGGTTCCTGCGGGACGACAACTCGCTACGAGACGCCTGCTTTTCGGGGGCTTTCCCCGTTCCCAACGCCGAAAAACCGTGATCGCGTCCCTTCAGGCCGCCGCACCCAGCGGGTTGGGCTGGGCTGGGAATTGCGGCCCGCTGGGCCTGGCCTGTGGCGGCCTTAATTTTTTGGGTCTTTGGTCTTGACGGCGAGTTGATTTTTTGATTTTATGACCGTCGGTACAACAAATGGCGATCAGCGGCTGCTTTGGATTTAGCCGTACAGTTCGAGGGTTAAAGAATCAATAAAAGATTATTGACAGTTCATCCAAAGCGGCATAGTTTAGGTTTTGTCAGAGCCGTAGAAAGACATTTAGCCGAAGGCCTCTCTGAAATTTCGCAAGAAATACGAGGGGAACGGTTTTTTTGTCGTTTTGCGATTCGGGTTTGAACGAAACAATTTGTTGGTGCCCATGTAGCTCAGTTGGTAGAGCACGTCCTTGGTAAGGACGAGGTCATCAGTTCGATCCTGATCATGGGCTCCATAAAACAATAATAACGCAGTGGTAAAAAACTAGAAAAGCAACACCAGGAGATAGCAATGGCAAAAGAGCAATTTCAACGAACAAAACCGCACGTTAACGTTGGCACCATCGGTCACGTTGACCACGGCAAATCAACCTTGACGGCCGCAATTGTGTCTGTTCAGCATCGCAAGGGGCTTGCTCCTGCCATCTCTTATGCTGATATCACGAAGGGTGGCACGGTGCGTGATGAAACCAAGACGGTGACGATTGCGGTGTCGCACGTCGAATATGAAAGCCCCAAGCGTCATTATGCGCACGTTGACTGTCCCGGACATGCTGATTATGTGAAGAACATGATCACGGGGGCGGCGCAGATGGATGGCGCGGTTCTGGTGGTGAGCGCGGCCGATGGTCCGATGCCGCAGACGCGGGAACACATTCTGCTGGCCCGCCAGGTGGGGGTGCCGAGCATTGTGGTGTTTTTGAACAAGGTTGACCTGGCTGATGCTGATTTGCTGGAGCTGATTGAGATGGAAATCCGTGACTTGCTGACCAAGTACGGTTTCCCCGGCGAAAAGACGCCGATCATCCGCGGTTCCGCCACGGCGGCCCTCGCGGGAACGCCGGAAGGCGAAAAATCCATCGCCGATCTGTTGGAGGCGCTGGACACGTTTGTGCCTGATCCGGTTCGCGAAGTGGACAAACCCTTCCTGATGTGCATTGAAGATGTGTTCAACATTGAAGGTCGCGGCACGGTGGTGACCGGTCGTGTGGAGCGCGGGATGATCAAGAAAATGGAGGAAGTCGAGATCATTGGTTTGCGCGAGACGCGGAAAACGACGGCGACGGACATTGAAATGTTCCGCAAGCTGCTGGATTACGCCAATGCCGGTGACAACGTGGGCGTGCTGCTGCGCGGCACCAAAAAAGACGAAGTGGAACGCGGCATGGTTTTGGCCAAGCCCGGCTCCATCAAGCCGCACACGAAGTTCAAGGCGGAAGTCTATGTGCTGTCCAAGGATGAAGGCGGCCGTCACACGCCGTTCTTCACGAATTACCGTCCGCAGTTTTATTTCCGCACGTCCGATGTGACGGGGACTTTGACCCTGCCGGCGGGGGTTGAAATGGTGATGCCCGGGGACAACGTTTCCGTGGACATTGAATTGCAAAAGCCCGTGGCCATGGAAAAAGGCCAGCGCTTCGCCATTCGCGAAGGCGGCCGCACGATTGGCGCCGGCCGGGTGTCGGATGTCGTCGCCTAAGGCGAATGATTGCAGGGGGCGGGGCAAGCATCCCGCCCCCCGATTGTCCGAAGATGAAAATGTTTTGGTGGAATAGGGCGTTAGCTCAATTGGTAGAGTAGCGGTCTCCAAAACCGTTGGTTGGGGGTTCAAGTCCCTCACGCCCTGCCAGCCGCGGAGAGGTGGCAGAGTGGTCGATTGCGGCGGTCTTGAAAACCGCTGTGGGTTAACACCCACCGGGGGTTCGAATCCCTCCCTCTCCGCCAGGAAAAAAATTGTGAGCAATCTAAGCATAATATTGTGGGTGGTGACCGTGGCGGTCGTGTTCGGGCTGCTGTGGTGGAAGGGTCATATCGCGCGGCTGTCGGTGTACGTGCAGGAAACGCGGGTGGAGCTGGAAAAATGCTCGTGGCCGACGTGGGAGGAGCTGAAAGGCTCGACCATTCTGGTGTTCATTTCGATTGCCCTGCTGGGGGTGTTTACGGTGGTGATTGACCGGCTGCTGTTTTTGGTTTTCATCAAGCTTAAATTTTGATCATGCGCAACCAATGGTTCATCGTTCAGACGTTGTCCGGCCAGGAAAACAAGGTCAAGGACAGCATCGAGAAACGGGTCAAGACCGACGAGATGGAGGAGTACGTCAAAGAAGTGCTCGTGCCGATGGAAAAAATCGTCGAGGTGCGCAATCAGAAAAAGACGGTTTCGAACCGGAAATTGTGGCCGGGATATGTTTTTGTGGACATGGTGCTGCTGGATGAGAACGGGCGGATCATTGAAAAGCCCTGGTATTTCATCAAGGAAACGCAGGGGGTGATTGGATTTGTGGGCGGTGAGCCGCCGTTGCCGACGCCGACGGACGAGGTGGAGGCGATCAAGGCGCAGATTTATGCGTCTGAGGAAACGGAAAAGCCGAAGGTTAATTTTGACGTGGGTGAAACCATCAAGATTAATAACGGGCCGTTCCTGAATTTCAGCGGGGTGATTGAGGAAATTGAGCCCGAACGGGGCAAATTAAAGGTGACGGTGAATATTTTTGGTCGTAATACGCCGGTGGAACTGGAATACTGGCAGGTGGAAAAAGCTTAACATTCATTATGGCAAAGAAAGTTACAGGACAGATTAAACTGCAGATTGCCGCCGGTCAGGCCAATCCGGCGCCGCCCGTGGGTCCGGCGCTCGGTCAGCACGGCGTCAACATCATGGCGTTCTGCAAGGAATTTAATGCGGCCACGAAACATGATGCCGGCCTGGTGATTCCCGTGGTGATCACGGTTTACCAGGATAAGTCATTTACCTTCATCACCAAGTCGCCCCCGGCGTCGATTCTGCTGAAAAAGGCGGCCGGGATCACGGCGGGTTCCAAAGTGCCGAACAAGGACAAGGTTGGCAAGGTGACGCGCAAGCAGGTCCTGGACATTGTCAAATTGAAGGGCAAGGACCTGAATGCGAATTCTGAGGAAGCCGCAATCCGGGTGGTGTCCGGCACGGCCCGCAGCATGGGAATTGAAGTGGTCGGTTAATTAACAAACAAAATCGCGGGAGAATCCTTTGATTCGCTTGAACCGCAAAAACACACATGCCCAGTAAAAGATATAAGAAAGCGTTGGAAGTGGTGGATGCCAGCAAGGCGTATCCGTTAAAGGAAGCGGTGGTTGTCCTGTCCAAGTTCCCGAAAGCCAAATTTAACGAAACCATTGACCTGGCGTTCCGCCTGGGGGTTGATCCCAAACAATCCGACCAGATGGTTCGCGGAACGGTTCCGCTGCCGCACGGCAGCGGCAAGACGGTTCGCGTGCTGGTGTTCACCCGGGACGGTGCGGCGGCGGATGCGGCGAAATCGGCCGGGGCCGAGTATGTTGGCTTTGAGGAGATGATTGCGAAATGCAATGCGGGCTGGTCTGATTTTGACGTGGCCATAGCGACGCCGGAAGCGATGATCGAAGTGCGCAAGCTGGGCCGGGTGCTCGGGCCGCGCGGTTTGATGCCGAATCCGAAAACGGGCACCGTGACCGATGACACCGCCAAGGCGGTGCGTGAAGTCAAGGCGGGCCGGGTGGAATACAAGGTGGACAAGGCCGGCAATGTGCATGTGATCGTGGGCAAGCTTTCGTTCAAACCCGAGCAAATCGAGGAAAACGCGCGCGCGGTGATTGAGGCGGTGGCCAAGGCGCGCCCCAACAGCATCAAGGGCACGTACATTAATTCCTGCACCCTTTCGGCGACGATGAGTCCGCCGGTCCGGGTGGATCTTCGTGAATTTTCAACCAATTAAACTGAACTAAAGCCATGCGTGCAGAAAAACAAATTTTGACGAAGGAATATGCGGCGCGTTTGAACGCCTCGCCCTTCTTTATCGTGATTGGCTATCAAGGCCTCAAGGTGGCCCATCTGACGGAGCTCCGTCAGCGGCTGACCAAAGCGGGTTCGGAAGTTCACGTGGTGAAGAACACCATCTTCCGCATCGCCGTCAAGGAAAGCGGGATTGCGGATCTTAATGGTTCATTGACCGGACAAACGGCTGTGGTGACCGGGCAGAAGGATGTGTCCGCCGCCGCCAAGGCCCTGAAGAATTTTGCCGCTGAATTTGACAAATTAAAAATCAAGTTCGGTTATCTGAGCAACCAGCGCCTGGACGAGGCGGGCATTATGGCGCTGGCCGATTTGCCGAGCCTGGATGTGTTGCGCGGCAAATTACTGGGCCTGCTGAACGCCCCGGCGACCAAGCTGGCGGTGTTGCTGAACACGCCGGCCTCGATGCTGGCGCAGGTGATCAAGGCCAAGTCCGAAAAAGCGGAATAACAATTTCCGGTTTGAAACGTGGTTTCAAACCAGAGAACCAAACAACAATAACAACGTAAATCGTCGGTTTGCAGACCGCAGACTGAAATTCGCCGAGGGCCGCGGCGGACGACGAGACGACAACTAGAAAGAAACATGGCTGATATTGCAAACTTAGTGGAAGAATTGAGCAAGTTGACGGTTTTGGAAGCCGCCGACCTGGTGAAACAATTGGAAACCAAGTGGGGTGTTTCCGCCGCCGCTCCCGTGGCGGTTGCTGCGGCTGGTGGTGCGGCTGCCGGCGGCGCTGCCGCGGCTCCCGCAGCGGCCAAGGACACGTTCGACGTGATCCTGGTCTCCCTGCCTGCGGAAAAGAAGATCTCCGTCATCAAGGCGGTGCGCGAAGTCAAAGCCGGCCTGGGTCTGGCGGAAGCCAAAGCCCTGGTCGAAGGCGCTCCCAAGCCCCTGCTCGAAGGCGCCAACAAAGCGGATTCCGAAGCTGCCAAGAAGAAGCTCGAAGACGCCGGTGCCAAAGTCGAAATCAAGTAATTGCGATTACCACGGGGTGGCGGCTCCGGGCCGCCACCCCTTTTCCCGCGTTGGGCGGAGCGTAGATTGTTATCAGTTACAAGCAGTTAGCAAAGTTGGTCAGGGTTTGGCAGGTCAGCCGCTGAAAGCGGCCGGCTTGCTTTGTGTCGTTGAGTGAAAAATGCCGGTGCGCCTGAAAACGCACCCAACAGAAAGTTAAAAATGCCATCGCGTGCCACAGAACGAATCAATTTCGGCAAAATCAAAGAAATCGTCAGTCCGCCGAACATGATCGAGTTGCAGACGAATTCCTATGCTGAATTCCTGCAGGCGGATGCTTCGCCTAAAAAACGCCTGAAACACACCGGGCTGGAATCGGTGTTCCGCGAGGTGTTTCCCATCGAGAGTTACGACGGCAAGTGCGTGCTCGATTATGAATCTTATGAAATCGGCGAACCCAAGCTGGATTGGCTGGAATGCCTCCGCGAGGGGTTGACTTATGGGGCGCCGCTGTACGTGACTTTTTTGCTCCGCGAGGAGGGCAAGAGCGCCAAGGAGGAGAAGGTGTTCATGGGCGAACTGCCCCTGATGACCCCCCAGGGCACCTTTGTCATTAATGGCGCGGAACGCGTCGTGGTTTCCCAGTTGCACCGGTCGCCGGGCATCGCCTTTGAGGCGGCCCAGCATCCGAACGGTAAAACGCTGCACAGTTTCCGGGTCATTCCGGACCGGGGTTCCTGGTACGAAGCGCAGTTCGACACGAGTGATCTGCTGTATGTCTATTTGGATCGTAAAAAACGCCGCCGCAAATTTTTGACCACAACGTTTTTCCGCGCTTTGAGCTTTTTGGATGTCGAGGGCGGCATCAACAGCAAGAGCAAGGATAATGGCGAGAAAACGCGCGGGGGTGACGAAGAAATTCTCCGGCTGTTCTACGTGATCGAGGACCTTTCCGTCAAGGACGCGGAGAAACTCGAGGATTTGCCGAACCGTGTTTTGATCCAGGACGTGAGCGATGAGGAAAAGAGCCTGGTGGTGGCGCGCGCCTTTGAGCCGCTGTCCAAGGCGGTGATCAAACAGATCGCCGAACTGGGCATCACCAAGATCAAGGTGGTTGACACGTCGGTGGATGACGGCATCATGATCAAATGCCTGAAGAAGGATCCGGCGAAAAATGAAGAGGAAGCCCTCAAGGATATTTACCGCCGGCTCCGGCCTGGCGATCCGCCCACGGCAGCCAATGCGCGGGCACTGCTCAAGCGCCTGTTCTTCGATCCCAAACGTTATGATTTGGGCCGGGTTGGTCGTTACAAGATCAATCAAAAGCTGGGTCTTAAAGACAGCGATTCCCGTATTTTGACCAAGGGAGACCTGGTCTCCGCCACCAAATATTTGCTTCGCCTGAAAAAGGGCGAGGGCAGCGTGGATGACATTGATCACTTGGGCAGCCGGCGCATCCGGACGGTGGGCGAACTCCTGTCCAACCAGTGCCGCGTGGGCCTGGCCCGCACGGAACGCCTGGTCAAGGAACGCATGACTTTGTTTGATCAAAGCGTCGAGCAAATGATGCCGCAAAAGCTGATCAATCCGAAGGCGCTGTCGGCGGTCATCCGCGACTTTTTCGGTCGCTCTCAATTGAGCCAGTTCATGGATCAGATTAATCCCCTGGCGGAACTGACCCACAAGCGCCGTTTGTCGGCCCTCGGGCCGGGCGGGTTGAGCCGGGATCGTGCTGGTTTTGAAGTTCGCGACGTTCATCCGTCCCACTACGGTCGGATTTGCCCGATTGAAACGCCCGAAGGTCCGAACATTGGTTTGATTGCCTCGCTGGCGACCTTTGCCAAGATCAATGAATTTGGTTTCCTCGAAACGCCTTACCGCCGCGTCAAAGACGGCCGGGTTTCGAGTGATATCGAGTTCCTGACCGCTGACCGTGAGGAGCAATTTACCGTTGCCCAGGCCAACTCCGTGCTGGATGACAAGGGTAACTTCATCACCGATCACGTGGTCTGCCGCTGCCGCGGGGATTTCGTTGATGTCGAGCCCGCCAAGGTGGATTACATGGACGTCTCGCCCAAGCAACTGGTGTCCATCGCCGCGAGCCTGATTCCGTTCTTGGAACACGATGACGCGAACCGCGCGTTGATGGGTTCCAACATGCAACGCCAGGCCGTGCCGCTGTTGATTACGGATGCGCCCCTGGTCGCCACTGGTCTGGAAGACCGCGTGGCCCGGGATTCCCGCGCCGTGGTTGTGACCGAAGAAAGCGGCAAGGTCGCCTCGGTGACGGGCAGCCAGGTGATCATCACCCCGGACGGCAAGCTGCCGGAAGGCAAGAAAAAGATCAAACACGACCCGGCCAACGGGGTCTGTGTTTATCCCATCCGCAAATTCATGCGGTCCAACGCCGCCACCTGCATCAATCAGAAAATTCTGATCCGCAAGGGCGAGACCGTGAAAAAAGGCCAGGTCATTGCCGACGGTCCCTGCACCGAGAATGGCGAACTGGCCCTCGGGCGCAACGTGCTCGTGGCGTTCATGCCCTGGAATGGTTACAACTTTGAGGACGCCATCCTCATCAGTGAACACATTGTGAAGGAGGACATTTTCACGAGCATTCACATTGATGAGTTTGAAGTCGCCGCCCGGGATACCAAGCTCGGACCGGAGGAAATCACACGGGACATCCCGAATTTGGGCGACGAGGCCTTGAAAAACCTCGGACCGGACGGCGTGATCCGCGTCGGTGCCGAAGTCAAACCCGGCGATATTCTGGTGGGCAAGATCACGCCCAAGTCGGAGACGGAACTGGCGCCGGAAGAACGTTTGTTGCGCGCCATTTTCGGCGAGAAGGCGGCGGACGTCAAGGACACCTCCCTGAAGGTTCCCTCCGGCACCTATGGCATCGTCATGGACGTGAAGGTCTCCTCCAAAAAGGACGGGGAGCGGATCGTCAAATCCACCGCGAACACCGAGGAAAAACGGCAGGCCAAGCAGATTGAGGATGAGCACAAGAAAAAGGCCGACGAACTGAGCGACCAACTGACGGAAGCGCTGAGCAACATTCTGCTCGGTGAAAAAATCCCGCTGGATGTCGTCAACAGTGAGACGGGCGAAATCATCATTCCGGCCAACCGCAAGATCACCAAGACGCTGTTGCGCAAGCTGGCGCTGGTTTACGATCGCATTGAGATTGACCCCTCGCCGATCCGCAACAAGATCACCGAAATCATCGGCAGCTTCAAAAAGAAGTTTGATGATTTGCAGATGCAATATGACGAGGAAATGGACCGTGCGGAGACTGGTGACGGCATTGAAGCCGGCATTGTCAAATCCGTGAAGGTGTACATCGCCTCCAAGCGCAAGCTGTCCGTCGGTGACAAGATGGCCGGACGCCACGGCAACAAGGGCGTGGTCGCGCGCATTGTGAAGGAAGAAGACATGCCCTTCCTGGATGACGGAACGCCGGTGGAAATCGTATTGAACCCGCTGGGCGTGCCGTCGCGCATGAACGTCGGCCAGGTGCTGGAGACGCACCTGGGCTGGGCGGCGAAGATCCTGGGGATGAAGTTTGCGACGCCGGTCTTTGACGGCATCAAGGAAAAGAACATCCGCAGCTATCTCAAGGACGCGAAATTGCCGGAGCACGGCAAGACGCATTTGATTGACGGCCGCACCGGCGAGCAGTTCGACCAGGAAATCGTGGTCGGCTACATTTACATGATGAAGCTCGGCCATTTGGTCGCCGACAAGATTCACGCCCGCGCGGTCGGACCGTATTCGCTCGTCACCCAGCAGCCGCTGGGCGGCAAGGCGCAGTACGGCGGCCAGCGCTTCGGCGAAATGGAAGTGTGGGCCATGGAAGCCTACGGCGCGGCCTACACGCTGCAGGAACTGTTGACCGTCAAGTCGGATGATGTGCAGGGACGCACCCGGATCTATGAGAGCATCGTCAAGGGTGACAATGCGCTGGAGGCGGGCATTCCCGAATCATTCAACGTGCTGGTCAAGGAAATGCAGTCGCTCGGGCTCGACGTCAAAGTCGGCTATTCGAATCCGGTGGAAAACGTGGAGCCGCCGGCCCAGACGCTGGCCACGCTCTGATTTGCAAACCATTTCATTGTTCATTTAACTAAGCGGAAAAATTGAGTATGACAGGCACCAAAGAAAACGCACGCGAACTGCTCGGTCTCGAAAAAGTCAACCAGGTTGATTACATCGGGATCACGCTGGCGTCGCCGGACGCCATCCGGTCGTGGAGCAAGGGTGAGGTGAAAAATCCGGAAACCATCAATTACCGGACCTTCAAGCCCGAAAAGGGCGGTTTGTTTTGCGAGCGCATTTTCGGCCCCGTCAAGGACTGGGAGTGTTCCTGCGGCAAGTACAAGCGCATCAAGCACCGGGGCATCGTTTGTGATCGTTGCGGTGTGGAAGTCACCCTCTCGCGCGTCCGCCGCGAACGCATGGGGCACATCGAACTGGCCGTGCCCACCTGTCACATTTGGTTCTTTAAATGCATGCCCTCCCGCATCGGCCTGGTGCTGGACGTGACCGCCCGCAATCTGGAGCGCGTCATTTATTACGAGGATTACCTCGTGATTGATCCGGGCAACACCCCGTTGAAGCCGCATCAATTGCTCAACGAGCACGAGTACCGCGAAGCCCGCGAAACCTACGGGGCCGAAGCCTTCGTGGCCAAGATGGGCGCCGAAGCCGTGCGCGAGGCCCTCGCCCGCGTGGATCTCGTCAAGGGCGTCGAGCAGCTCGAGCAGGCCATGACGGAAACCAAGAGCAAACAGATTCGCAAGAAACTGGCCAAGCGGATCAAACTGCTCCAGGGGCTCGCGATTTCCAAGAGCCGTCCGGAATGGATGATCCTCATGGTGCTGCCCGTCATTCCGCCGGACCTGCGTCCGCTGGTGCCGCTGGAAGGCGGCCGCTTTGCGACCTCCGATTTGAACGATCTGTACCGCCGCGTCATCAACCGCAACAACCGGCTCAAGACCCTGTTGCAACTGAAGACGCCGGAAGTCATCATCCGCAACGAGAAGCGCATGCTGCAGGAAGCCGTGGACGCCCTGTTCGACAACGGCCGTCACGGTCGTCCCGTCACCGGCGCCGGCAATCGCTCCCTCAAGTCCCTCAGCGACATGCTCAAGGGCAAGGGCGGGCGCTTCCGCCAGAACCTGCTCGGCAAGCGCGTGGATTACTCCGGTCGTTCCGTCATCGTCATCGGTCCGGAACTCAAGCTCAACCAGTGCGGCCTGCCCAAGAAGATGGCGCTGGTCTTGTTCGAACCGTTCATCATCCGCCGCCTGAAGGAACTTGGTTATGTGCACACCGTGCGCAGCGCCAAGAAGATGATTGAGCGCCAGACCCGCGAAGTGTGGGATGTGCTGGAAGAAGTGACCAAGGGCCATCCCGTGCTGCTCAACCGCGCTCCGACCCTGCATCGCCTGTCCGTTCAGGCCTTCGAGCCGCAATTGATTGAGGGCGAGGCGATTCGCATTCATCCGCTCGTCTGCACCGCTTACAACGCGGACTTCGACGGCGACCAGATGGCCGTTCACGTCCCGCTGTCCGTCGAGGCGCAGATGGAGGCCCGGTTGCTGATGATGGCCACCAACAACATTTTCAGCCCGTCCTCGGGCAAGCCGATCATCACGCCCACGCAGGACATCACGCTGGGCTGTTATTATGTGACGGCCGAGCCGCGCAAGGCCATGCCGGCGGACCCCCGGACGCTGCCGTTGTTCGGTTCCAAGATCGAAGTCATCTTTGCCTACGATGACGGCGCCGTGAAAACGCACGACCGCATCCGCTATTCCAATCCCGATTTCGGCCGCAAGACCGTCTATGGGGATGCCACCAAGAAGATCATTGAAACGACCGTGGGCCGGGTGTTGTTCAGCGAAATCTGGCCGCCGGAACTGGGCTTTTACAACAAGGCGGCCGGCAAGAGCCAGCTCGGCGACCTGATTTGGAAATGCTACAAGTTTGCCGGCCATGAAAAGACCGTCATCATGCTGGACAAGCTCAAAGAACTGGGCTTCCGCGAGGCAACCAAGTCCGGCGTGTCCATCGGCATTGACGACATGATTGTGCCCAAGGAACGCGATCAGGAGATCGAAGAGGCGCACAAGCTGATCCGCGAGGTGGAGAAGCAGTACCGCAAGGGTGTCATCACCCCGGGCGAACGCTACAACAAGATCGTGGACATCTGGACGCATTGCACGGACCAGATTGCGAGCGTCATGTTCCGCACCTTGGAACAAAACCAGGGCAAGAAGGAATACAACCCGGTTTATTTGATGGTGGATTCCGGCGCGCGCGGCAACAAGCAGCAGGTCCGGCAGTTGGCCGGCTTGCGCGGCTTGATGGCCAAACCCAGCGGCGACATTATTGAAAAGCCCATTTTGGCGAACTTCCGCGAAGGCCTCTCCGTCCTGGAATATTTCATCTCCACGCACGGCGCCCGCAAGGGTCTGGCCGACACCGCCCTCAAGACCGCCGACTCCGGCTACATGACCCGCAAGCTGGTGGATGTGTCGCAGGACGTCATCATCCAGCAGCCCGATTGCGGCACCAGCAACGGCATCTGGGTCTCCGCTGTGTTTGAAGGCGAGGACGAAGTGGTCAAGCTCGGCGACCGGCTCATCGGTCGTTTCGCGTGCGACGACATCCCCAATCCGACCAATCCCAAGGAATTGCTGCTGCATGCCAACGAGGAAATTGACGAGGAAAAAGCCAAGCGCGTGGACGCCGCCGGCATTGACCGCGTCCGCATCCGCTCCGTGCTGACTTGCGAAAGCAAGCAGGGCATCTGCGTCCATTGCTATGGCCGCAACCTGGCCACCGGCGGTCTGGTGAAGCTCGGCGAAGCCGTCGGCATCATTGCCGCCCAGTCCATTGGCGAACCCGGCACACAGTTGACCATGAGGACGTTCCACATCGGTGGCACGGCCGCCCAGGTCTTCAAGGTGCCGCAGATCAAGTCCAAGCACGACGGCCAGATTCAATTCAATGATCTGCGCGTCGTCCAACTCGAGGATGGCAACCACATCGTGCTCAACAAAAACGGGACCATCTCCATCCTCAGTGATGATGGGCGCGAATTGGAAACCCACACCATCGTCATTGGCGCGGTCATTTCCTTCAAGGACGGTTCCAAGATCAAGAAGGGCGACACCTTCGTGCAATGGGATCCGTATAACATCCCCATTCTCTCCGAGAAGGCGGGCAGGGTCAAATTCCATGACATCATCGAGGGGGTCACCATGAAGCAGGAAATGGATGAAACCACCCAGCAGGAGGCCATGGTCGTCATTGACCACAAGGAGGACTTGCACCCGCAGATCATCATCAGTGATGACAACGGTGAAGTCGTCGCCAACTATCCCATCCCCTCCGGCGCCCACATCGTCGTCAGCGAGGAGGAGAAGATCGAGGCCGGCACGCTCATGGCCAAGACCCCGCGGCGCATGTCCAAAACCAAGGACATCACCGGCGGTCTGCCCCGCGTGGCTGAATTGTTCGAAGCCCGCCGGCCCAAGGACGCCTCCGAGATTTCCAAAATCGACGGCCTGGTGGACTTCGGCGCCAGCGTGCGCGGCAAGCGCTGCGTCGTCATCAAGGACACCCAGTCCGGCCAGGAGGAGGAGCATCTCATCCCCATTGGCAAGCACGTCATCGTCTTCAAGGGCGACATGGTCAAGAAAGGCCAGCAATTGACCGAAGGCCCCATGGATCCCCATGAGATCCTGGAAGTCTGCGGACCCCAGGAATTGCAGGAGCATCTCGTGGGCGAAGTCCAGGAGGTCTACCGCCTCCAGGGCGTCACCATCAACGACAAGCACATCGAAATCATTGTCCGCCAGATGCTGCGCAAAATCCGCATCACCGAAGCCGGCGACACCCAGTTCCTGTGGGGTGAACAAATTGACCGCCTCGAATTCGAGGAGGAAAATGAGCGCGTTGAAAAGATGGGTGGCAAGCCCGCCGAGGCTTCCCCCGTGCTGCTCGGCATCACCAAGGCCTCCTTGGAAACCGACAGCTTCCTCAGCGCCGCTTCGTTCCAGGACACCACCCGGGTGCTCACCGAGGCCGCCACCCGCTCCAAGATCGACAACCTGCGCGGATTCAAGGAAAACGTCATCATGGGCCACATCATTCCGGCCGGTACCGGTTTCGAGCGCCATCGCAAAACCACCATCCGCGCGCTGGTGGATGTCATCGAGGAACCGGAGCCCGAGCCCGCCCCCGAACCCGCCCCTGCGGAGAACCCGCTGCTCGGCTGAAGAAATTAATTAAATACTTGTTGCACCCTGAATATCCTTTGTTAACATAACCGTTCCATTTTTAAGAGCAATGCCGACTATCAATCAACTGGTCCGGAAGGGCCGAAATAAAGTCAAGTACAAGTCCAAGTCCCCCGCCTTGGAGAACTCCCCGTTTCGTCGCGGCGTGTGCATCCAGGTGATGACCCGCACGCCCAAGAAGCCCAACTCCGCCATGCGCAAGGTGGCCAAGGTCCGGCTGACGAACGGCTACGAAATCATCGCCTACATCCCCGATGAAGGCCATAACCTGCAGGAGCACTCCATCGTTCTCGTGCGCGGCGGCCGCGTCAAGGACTTGCCCGGCGTTCGCTATCACATTGTCCGCGGCACCCTGGATGCCGCCGGCGTCGAAAAACGGCGCGTCAGCCGTTCCAAATACGGCGTCAAGCGTCCCAAGGCGGCCAAGGCCCCTGCCGCCGCCGCCGCCGCCAAGTAACCCCTTAACGATTTTAACCATTTAACGATTTCATGTCCCGCAGACGACAAGCCACCAGACGTCCGGTCACCAAAGACGGCAAATTTCAAAGCGCCTTGGTTTCCCGGTTGGTAAACACCGTGATGCATTCCGGCAAAAAAAGCACTGCCCAGCGCATTGTTTACGGTGCCTTTGAAAGCATCTCGGAAAAAAATCCCGCCAGCAATCCCATTGAGATCTTGCAGCGTGCCGTGGATAATGCCAAGCCCCGCATTGAAACCAAGGCCCGCCGTGTCGGCGGCGCCACCTATCAGGTTCCCCTGGAAATCCCCAGCGACCGTCAGGCCGCCCTCGCGCTCCGCTGGATCGTTGATTTCGCCGACGCCCGCAAGGGCCAGCCCATGCGCGACGCGCTGGCCGCCGAGATCCTCGAGGCCTATCAAGGGCAGGGCAACGCCATTCGCAAACGCGACGAAGTTCACAAGATGGCCCAGGCCAACAAGGCGTTCGCCCATTTCCGCTGGTAGACGACTTCCCGGATTTGCGCCCCGACGAAGTGGTCGGGGCGTTTTCTTTACCATAAAACATCCCTTTAAAATACAATGAGCGCAGCCACCACCGAACCCACCAAACCCGTGAACGCACCGGGCCGGCAATACACCCTCGAGCGTACCCGCAACATCGGTATCGCCGCGCATATTGATGCCGGCAAGACCACCACCACCGAGCGGATCCTCTTTTACACCGGACTGATTCATAAAATCGGTGACGTGGATGACGGCAACACCGTCACCGACTGGATGGAGCAGGAGCGCGAACGCGGCATCACCATCACCTCCGCCGCCGTGACCTGTTTCTGGACCCAGAAATGCATCAAGCCCGGCGAAGAACAGATTTACAAGGCGTTCAAGGACATTTCCCACCGGATCAACATCATTGACACCCCCGGGCATGTGGACTTCACCGCCGAAGTCGAACGCTCCATGCGCGTGCTCGATGGCGCCGTCGCGGTCTTCTGCGGTGTGGCCGGCGTCCAGCCCCAGTCCGAAACCGTGTGGCGTCAGGCCACCAAATACAAAGTGCCGCGCATTGCCTTCGTCAACAAGATGGACCGCATTGGCGCCAACTTTGAAAACGCCCTCAACGACATGCGCACCAAGCTCCGCGCGTATGCCTTCCCCATTTTCCTGCCCATCGGCGCCGAGGACAAGTTTGCCGGCGTCATTGACGTCGTCAACCAGAAGGCCTTCATCTGGGGCGAAGGCGACCTCACCAACGAGGGCCTCGGTTACGAAGTCACCGACATTCCCGCCGAACATCAGGCGCGCGCCAAAGCCGCCCTCGCCGAACTGATTGACGCCGTGTCCAACAAGGATGACGTCATTGCCGAAATGGTCTTGGAAGAGAAGCCCGTGGACCCCGTGGCCTTGAAGGCCGCCATCCGCCGCCTCACCTGCAAAATTGAACTCGTCCCCGTCCTCTGCGGCTCCGCCTTCAAGAAAAAAGCCGTCCAGGTGCTCGTGGATGCCGTGGTGGATTATCTCCCCAGCCCCCTCGACGTTCCCGGCGCCGAAGGTTTGGAAGTCGGCACCGAAAATCCCGTCCATGTCGAGACCAGTGACTTTAACAAGTTCTGCTCCCTCGCCTTCAAGCTCTGGACCGATCCCTATGCCGGCAAACTCGTGTTCTTCCGGGTTTATTCCGGTCACCTCAAAAAGGGCGACAACATTTACAATCCCCGCACCCGCAAACGCGAGCGCGTCAGCCGCCTCATGGTCATTCAGGGCAGCGAACGCAAGGACATCAACGAAGTGTTCGCCGGCGACATCGCCGCCCTCGTCGGCCTCCGCAACATCACCACCGGGGACACCCTCTGTGATGAGGATTATGATGTCACCCTCGAACCGCCCACCTTCCCCGAACCCGTGATCTCCATGGCCGTGGAACCCAAGACCAAGCAGGACCGCGACAAAATGTCCGAAGGGCTCCAGCGCCTGGCCGAGGAGGATCCCACCTTCCGTTGCTTCACCAACGAGGAGACCAGCCAGCTCATCATCGCCGGCATGGGCGAGTTGCACTTGGAAATCATCTGCGACCGTCTCAAACGCGAATTCAACGTCTCCGCCAACACCGGCGCCCCTCAGATCGCCTACCGCGAAACCATCACCAAGCCCGCCGAAGGCGAGGGCAAGTTCATCCGTCAATCCGGCGGTCGCGGTCAGTACGGTCACGCCTGCATCAAGATCATGCCCAATGAAAAGGGCAAGGGCGTTGAAGTCACCAACGAAATCGTCGGCGGCACCATTCCCAAGGAATACATCCCCGCCGTCATCAACGGCATCGAGGAAGCCATCAAGGGCGGCGTATACTGCGGCTACCAGGTCATTGACATCAAGGTCGAGGTTGTGGACGGTTCCTTCCACGAAGTGGACTCCAACGAACTCGCCTTCAAGATGGCCGGCATTTTCGCCCTCAAGGACGCCTTCAAGAAAGCCGGCCCCATCCTGCTCGAACCCATCATGAAGGTCGAGTGTACCACGCCCGACGAATATCAGGGCGACCTCCTCGGCGACATCAACCGCCGCCGTGGCGTCATCAACGGCATTGAGGCCAAGCACGGTCAGACCATTCTCAGCGCCCAGGTGCCGCTGGCCGAAATGTTCGGTTACTCCACCGCCATTCGCTCCCTCTCCAAGGGCCGCGCCTCCTACTCCATGGAGCCGCTGAACTTCGAACAGGTGCCCAACAGCGTCCTGACCACCATTCTGGATGCCGCTGCCAAACGCCCGGCCGCCCGCACCTAGGATTGGAGACCATCACCTTTCACCAGGGAATCTTCCTCGCGGAAGATTCCCTTTTTTGTTTGCCTGGTAAACGCCGAACCAGTTGCTGGTGACCTTCACCGAATCGCGCGGAGCGTCCCGTAGTGCGGCGGCCCTCCGCCGCTTTTTGCGGGCACCCATCCGACCACCCCAATCCCAGTCTCTCATACCACTTCCGGCTTGTTGTTGCATCATTCTGGTTTGTTTGAGCCTTTGTAATCAGGCCATTGATGGTTGGGACAGTGCAATTTCAAAATGCAAGTGGTATCAGCCATCGGGCTAACAGTATCCCGATCTTATGCTATTGTTTTATACCACGGTTGACACTTCTGAAAGTACGAAACATCAGCGCCACACGTCAGAAATGTTTAAACCCAAATTGCGGTCGCATCCTAGTTGGGCATCGCTCTCACACTGATTATGAACGAAAACCAACAAGACACCACGGCGAGCCCAGATGTTGACAAGTGGGCGAGACGATTCATTGGGTGGCTGCTATTTGGGCTTGTCGTTTCTTTTATTGCAGGCGTGGTTTCGGTTGTCACGGGCATTACCTCGATCAGCCATCACACCACTTCGTCTATCACGACCACCACGATCACACATCACACACTCGCGAGTCGCATCGTGTTGTCCTTTGTCACAGCATTTCATGCCGTGCTGGTGGTTGGGATTTTTCGACGCACGCGAATTGCTTGGCGTGCAGGATTTGCACTCCCTATACTTTGGACACTGTCTTTTATGTTTATCGCTTATCCACAATTTGACGCGTCAGACCAGTTTGCGGGCGTGGTTGTTCCATTTATTATAATGACAAGTATCGGTGCTTGGCGGACGTTTATATGGTGGAGGCAGTGGACTGTTTGTGAGATTTATTTCAAATGATTGCAGTGCCAAACAACTCGCCGTCGCCAGCCGCCGCCCCATCCGTCCCCTGTCTCGCCTGACTCCCATTGCCTCCCGGCGACACCCATGTAGTTCCGCCAACTCGGAGGCGTGCCAGATTCGTCCCACCTTGCGGAAAACGTCCGCTCAATGTTTCTTCCAACATCAGTCTCTATGACTATGCTTTGGAACCTTGGCCCGCGCACGGACCGGAGCGCGGCTCTGTGAGCCGCAGCGCGTCGAATTCAGATAAAATGCTGGAACCGGCTTTTGCCCTTTCTCGGCTATCGGCTATCATTTGAAATTTCCTGGGATTTGTTTTTTGGAATTTGATTTTTCCGCCCGTTATTTCACCCTCCCCCGGTTCCGCCCGCCTCGCAGCCAAAGCCACCCCGCCAATCCGCCGGCCAGCACCGCCCCCGTTCCGATCAACACAAACATTTCCGTCCGGGACCGTCCCCGTGCCGCAGTCACCGAGAATGCGTCAAACTGGGCCTCTCCGGAAGTCCATGGCCCAAAGATATTGGCCGCCATCCAGACATCCGCCTGCACCGCCCCGTCGGTGGCAAAGAGGTTCGTGACCGTCATCGTCTTGTATTTCGTCATCTCCGAATCATCCGTGTTGGAACCAACGTAATAGATGTCCTGCCCCAGAAAGTTGTCCTTCCCCGGGCCATAGAACCGAAAATACACTTCGATATTATCCCCGGGCTTGACCGTGCCCGGGAGTTTGTATTTGAACGAAAAAGTGAACGGCCCGCGCAGCTTCCCGTCCGGTCCCAGGGGGAACGTTTCGCTCCGTATATCAGCATGATGGGTCCCCCCTGCCGGGGCGTTGGTGATGCCAAGGCGGAAGTCCTGAAACCCCGTCGCCGGATCATCCACGTCAATCGCCACCGACCCCCCGCCCGTGACCCCGTGATACCAATGGTCAAAACCCGTTTCCGCCCCCGGGTTGGCCGGCCCGAGAAAAATCAAATCCGGGTCCGCCCGGGCCGGCTCCGGCAGCACCAGATAATTTTCCAGGACCTTCCCCGCCACATCCGTGCGCCAGGCCTTCTGCAATTGGAAATCCGCACGGTCGTACGTCTGCACCAGCACATAACCGAAATATCGCGTCGGCGGTTTGGTGACCAGGTGGAATTCCTCCGAGAGAAACCAGGCGCCATTCGTGGTGATTGTGGTCTTTTCCGACCCCACCCGGATTTCATCGCTCCGCGTGAGTCCCGGCAGGCGGCCGTTGGCTTTCAGGCTGAACAGAAAGTGCGCCCCCTCATTGATGCGCGCCCCGTTCGGCCCCCGGACATCCTTCATCAGCGCATTTTTTTCCTGCCGCTCCCGTTCATGCTGTTGCCGGACTTTTTGTGCCGCCGCTTCCTCCTTCGACTGCCGGCAGCCGGCACCGAGCAGCATCGCGGCCAGACAAACCATCCCCATCAGCCGGAAGTGACCACCAGGGGTCTTTATGATTTTCATAGTTGTTTATTTTAATAGTTTCTTGCGCGCCATTTCCTGATCGCCAGCCTGGTAAACGATGTCGCCGATGTTGGAATTATTGTTCTCAACCAGAACGTCGTACGCGGTTCGACAATTCAGATTAAGCAGCGCATAGGCTGCGGAGCGTTCGACGACCGAATTTGGGTCGGATAAAAAGGGAACGATCAGCGGAATAACCACCTCCGGTTTGTCACGGATATTGCCCAGGCCCGACAGGGCTCCGTCACGCGCCTGCCAATCGGGATCCTTCAGCAGTTTGGTTAATTCGGGCAGCACCGCGTCCGAATCATTGGCGAACGCGCCCAGCGCCTCCGCCGCGTCGCGGCGCACCATGCCATTGGAGTCGTGTTCCAGCACGTTCAGCAGCACCGGCACCGCCAGGTCGGGACGCTGGCCAATCCCTCCCAAAGCGCTCACCACCCCGTCGCGAACAAAGTAATCCGGATCATTGGTCCAGTGAATGAGCGCCGGGACTGCCGGGGCGCCATTCGTTCCCAGGTTTTGGAAATTGTGGATCAACTCCCAAACTTCATGTTTGCCCTGCATATTGGTGATGGTGGTCAGCATGGGCACAATCGCGTCCGGCCCCAGATACGAAATGGCCTTGGCGCTTTCCGTCCATACCGAGTAATCATCCATGGTGCGCAGCGGCTGATTGAGCATCTGCGCCAGAACGGGAATCGCCGACTTGCCGTCGCTCCCCAGCGCCGACCAGGCAGTGTCAACGTCGTCCCACCCCGGAGCCCCTTCCACCGGCCGTTCCGCCCCCGGATGCGGCATCCACTTCAGCAGAAATGGAACCGCCCTGGCTCCGATGCCCCGAATGGCCTCCACCGCGTCGTCGGGCGCGCCGTTATATTCTTCAACTTTCCCGGCCTTGATCACCCAGTAACTCAGCGTTTTCCCTTGGTACACCGGTTGTTCCGACGGAACCGCCGGCCAGCGCACGACCGCTGCGGGAGCGGGTTGGCCCGGCGCCCTTTTCATGGGGGCCTTAAACCAAAAGTCGGCCGCGATCATGATCAGAATCGCTGCACCCATCAGAATCGGAAGCAGGTGCGTGTTTTTCATAGGGCCGGGCGTTGATTTAATCCAGGGATGCCATTGAACGGCGAATGAGAACGTAGAGCATCATCAGCAACGGAAAAACGGCCGCAGAAGAGAGGTTGCCGATCAAGGACGCGATCACGCTCCGCGCGAGGGATGGCGCGGGCAATGCCAGTTTTGTGGAACCAAGGTGTCGGCACATCAGGAAGATCAACCCCCCTTCAATCAACACGATCAGCCCTTCTCCCAGGGCCACGCTGAGGGCCGGGTGCAGCGGCAGGCCGTAAGCCAGCCAAAGCATGCCCAGAAAGAGCGGGTAGGTGAGCACATGCATCACCATCAGCAGGAGGATGAATGCCGTTGGGCGACGCCAGCGCCGGAGCAGCACGCGAACACAAACGGCCTCCGCCAGAATCGCCAGCGCCAGCGGGATCAACGTGGCGGCCTGCAGCACCGGCTCATCTTCCATGGCGATGGGGTTCGCTTTCAGGGAAGCAATTGAAAAAAACAGCACGGCCAGGAATCCGACGCGACCGGTGCCAGCGTTTCGCGTGAGGCTGTTCATAGTTGGCATACTAAAATGGAAGCGGCTAATTGCAAATACAATCTTCTTGGAGCCTTTCTGAAAATTTAAAGGGGGCCTGCGGCAGTGGATTTTGCCGGTGGCCAAGGCGGCCCGGCCCGCGCATCCCCGCAGCGGGCTGTAAGGGTCGAGCCAACGCTGGCCGCCGGCAAAAGCCGCGCCGCCCGGAGGGTTTTCACGGAAAGGCCGGTCTGGCGGCGTTGCTCCTCGCTTACAGGCCCATGCGGGTATGCGCGTTCGTCGCGCCTTGCCAGACTGGCTTCTCCACAAAACAGGACCCCTTTAAATTTTCAGACAGGCTCGTAAAAAAAGCTCGCCAAAAGCAAGGGGGTCGGGCCATTGTTGAGGCGAATTCAACGAAGCAATCGCCTGTGAACAATCGTACGGCCAAAGTATTCTGGAAGGTTGTGGTCTTCCTGGGGGCGGTCGGTGCTTTTTGCGCGTTCATCCTGTGGCCACCCCATGCCGCCGGGCCGGAACTGGTGGCCAAAACCTGCGACGCGCTCCGTCAGCAGGGATTCAAAACCGACCTGTCACAGTTCAATTTTTCCACCCCGCCTGAAATGCGCACCCGCGAAGCGGCGTTCGCCGCCTTGGACCCGAAACAATCCGCCGAACCGCCGCTGGAATGGCCGGTCTTGACGGAGACCGTCGGGAACGACTCCGTGGTGGTGGTCTGGCAACAGGACTTGTTGAAATGGCCGCACGCGATGCCGCCGGACGGGGGGGATCAGGTCACTTGGGACGAATTTCGCGAGTTGTTCACCGATCATCAAACCGCGCTGGATGCGGCGTGTCAGGCGGCCCTGTCAGGCCCCATCCGCTTCCATCTCCAGGCCAGCGGCGGCAACCATATGTTGCTCCGCCATCTGGCGCCTCTGAAGGGACTGGCGCAGGCGCTCGGCTACCGGACCATCCTCGCGCTGCATGATGGCAATCCGGATTCGGCCTGGACCAATTTGCTGGCTCAGACGCGGCTGGTCACCGCCTGGGAGCCAGAACCCGCAGAGGTGTCGCACTCGGTTCGTTTTTTGATGACCAAGCTGGTCTTTGACGCCACCTGGCAGGCCTTGCAGACCAATGCCTGGCCGGAAGCGCGGTTGGCGCAATTGCAGGCGGAATGGGAAGCGACCGATTTCCTGGCCAATCTGTCGGAGGTCGGGGAGTTTAAGCTGGCCGCTGACGCCGCGGATTACGATTTCGACCGCCGGCAAAATTTACGCCCCGGTCAGCGCGGTGGCGACCATCCGCCATTTTCAGAATTTGTCCGCAACGCAATTCGCTCGCCGTGGAGCGTGTGGTCGGAAATGCGCTACAATTGGAACCGGGCCCATTATGCGCGCGGCGGCCAGTACGAAGAAGAGCGGGACCTGCTGCTGTATGACCGGGACCGGGAAATCGAACTGCGCAACGCCGTGCAGGCCCCGACCTGGGCGCAAATGATCGGACTTCCGGGGGTCACCAACACGGTTCCGTTCCATTCAAAATATTATTCCAGCGTTCAAGCCCGGAGGGCGTCCAGTCAAATGGCCAAGGCATTTCAAAGTGCCGGCGGAGGTTTTCTCGGCCATGCCGCGCAAGCGGAAACCCAGCGGAGAATGCTCATCGTTGCCCTGGCCTTGGAACGGTATCACGGCCAGCACGGTGCTTATCCACCAGCCTTGACCGCCCTGGCGCCGGAGTTTGTGAAAACCGTGCCGGATGATTTCATGGATGGCCGGCCCTTGCGGTATCAGTTGAATGACGCCGGCCATTATCGGCTGTATTCCGTCGGATTGGACGGTGTGGATGACGGAGGAAAAATGGCCAAGGAAGAACGGCTCTCCCCGGCTGAGCTTCGGTCCGGCGGTCTCGCACTGTTGCCCAAAGGCGATCTGGTCTGGCCTTTCCCGGCTTCCACCGCCACGGCCGCCGAGTTGCGTCGGCAGCAATCGGCCGTGTTCGAAAAGAAGGCGGATGACCTTGAACTCATCCAGGCCGAGGCTCAATGGAAACATGCCGCCAATCACCAGCGGGCCGTTGAGGAACTTCTGGCCGCGCCGGCGCCGAATCTCCCGGACGTCAAGTATCAAGGTCAGCCCTTGAGCGAGTGGCTGCGCAACCCAAACACCGCCAGTGTCAACGAAGTGGCCCTGTGCGGCCTGTTTACACTGAAGCAAATCATGACCGGCGGTGAACCGGAGCAGGCGGCGTTTGAACTGCCCATCCGTTACGACGCCTTGAAACATGTCGGCGAAATTTATTTGTTGATAGACACCAATAATGACGATGCGGATGAAGGTTGCGTGGTGCAACAGATGGACTGCCGCCGGGCGGACAACGGCGATTGCCTGCTGGTCTGGGACACGATTTATGAATCGCCCGGCAAACACGCGCTCCGCGCCGGATTTGAAGTCCATGGCGGCTCGTCGGATAATGAGACCCTCGTCGGACCCCCGCTGCCCTTTGTGGTCAGCAACCTGTGCCAATTCAGCACCAGTTCCGCCCATTTTGACCCGCGACTGGGCGCGGCATTTCAGCTCAGGCTGCCGGAAATGAACGGCCGGTTTGTATTGAAATGCCAGACCACGGACGGCGCGCTGCTCAAGACCATCACCGGCGCCACCACCAATGGAATCGTGAACGTCCGGTGGGACCTGAAGGATGAGCAGGGCCGGCGCCTCAGTGCCGATTTTTTTAACAGCCTTTGGACCATCACCCTCCCGGATTCCGGTCGCAGCCAGACACTGAAGGGTCCGTGAATGGAACCCCCTCGCTTGAGTCACTGAATTTAGCGGACATCGCCCCGGTCTGTATCTCATGGGCATTTCACGGTTTTCAAACCCGACGGCGGGGACGAGGTGGTTTCTTCGTACCGCAGACTTCCAAGTCTGCTGTATCGCGGGTTTCCAAACCCGCAGACCGTTCATTAGGCTCAGACCTCCTGATCTCGTGGAAGTTGATTGAGCCGGATTTTCAAGTTTTC
>CAZUBG010000063.1:0-24505 GCA_964618545.1 uncultured Bifidobacteriaceae bacterium
CATCACTGCATGGCCTTGGATAATTACACTCATCTTGAAAGCAAATTAGAATAAGGGCCATGTGACCGGCAATCTCAAGGTCGGCAACGACCGCACGCGCTTGATTGATGTGGTCACGCAGCTCCTGCCATACATCGGATATCCACGCACGCTTAACGCGCTCCGTGTCATCGACGAAGTTGTCGCACCCGCGAACACCACCAGCGCCGCGCGCTGATCAGGAAAACAACAATGAGAGAACTTACTATGAAACAACGTACCTGGTTTATCACCGGGGTCAGCAGCGGCTTCGGCCGCCAGCTCGCCGGTCAACTCCTCGAGCGCGGCGACCGCGTTATCGGAACTGTCCGCGATACCGACAAAGTCGCCGATCTGATCAAGCGTTATCCCCAAACATTCCACGCCGAGGTGTTGGAAATGACCGACCCGGCGGCGATTCGCGCGTTGGTCGAACGCTCGTTCACGCAGCGCGGGCGGATCGACGTGATCATCAGCAACGCCGGTTACGGCTTGTTCGGGGCCGCAGAGGAACTCACCGACGAGCAGGTTGAACACCTCGTGGCAACCAATCTGGCCGGCCCGATCCACTTGATCCGCGCGGCGCTGCCGCACCTGCGCGCCCAGGCTGGCGGCCGTGTGATCCAGATCTCTTCCTACGGCGGTCAGGTCGCCTTTCCGGGAAACTCGCTTTATCACGCCTCCAAGTGGGGTGTTGAAGGATTCGTCGAGTCCGTCGCGCAGGAGGTTGCTTCCTTCGGCATCGGCATGACCATCGTCGAGCCTGGCGGCGCCCGCACCGAGTTCCGGTACGGCAGCGCACAGGTCGCCAAACTCACGCCCATCTACGACGCAACGCCCGCTCACGGCTTCTTGCGGATGCTGGATCCCAAAAACGGATTGGCTCCTGGTGACCCGGCCCGAATGGCCGCGCGCATCATTGAGAGCGTTGACGTGGAGCCTGCGCCACTGCGCATGGTGCTGGGCTCACAGGCGTTGGAAGGCACCCTGACGACCCTGCGCAAACGGATCGCCAGTTTCGAAACGCAGACGCAACTCGCGGCTTCGACGGACTTCCCGCCCGGGGAGTTGCAGGCTAACCGTTCAACGCCTTGAGGGTGGCCTCCAAACTGGCAACGTCGGCGATGTTCAGCATCTGCGCATTTTTATCAATGCGCTTGAGGAATCCGCCCAGGGCGGTGCCGGGGCCGAGTTCGATGAAGCGGGTGAAGCCCTGCGCCAGCAGTTCGCGCATGGATTTTTCCCAGAGTACGGAGCTGGTCACCTGCTCGACGAGGCGGGCGCTGATTTCAGCGGGAGTGCCGTGGAATTGGGCGGTGACGTTGGAGACCACGGGCACGGTTGGCGCGGATAACCGCACACGACTGAGCGCGGCGGCGAGCTTGGGCTGGGCTTCGGCCATGAGGGGGGAATGGTACGCGCCGGCCACGGGCAGCGGAATGGCCCGCCGGGCGCCTTTGGCTTTGGCCAGTTCGACGGCCTGGGCGATTTTATCGGTTTCGCCGGAGATGACCAGCTGGCCGGGACAATTCAAGTTGGCCAGCACCACGCCAGCCGCCGCGCAGACTTCGCGGGTGGGGGATTCGTCCAGACCGATGACGGCGGCCATGCCGCCCCGGGTGGCGTCACAGGCTTCCTGCATGAACTGTCCGCGCTGACGCACGAGACTCAGACCATCCTCAAAACTCAGCGCGCCAGCGGCGGCCAGGGCGGTGAATTCGCCCAGGGAGAGCCCGGCGGCGGCTTCAAACTTGAGCGTGGGGGCGTGTTCCTTGAGCAGTTCGAACGCGACCCAGCTCGCCAGGAAAATGCCCGGCTGGGCGTGTTCGGTCTTGGTCAGCTCGGCTTCGGGGCCGTCAAAGCAAATGGCGGTGAGATCGTATCCGAGCGCGGCGTTGGCGCGGTCGAACCAGGCGCGGGCGGACGGAAATTTTTCAGCCAGATCCCGGCCCATGCCCACGACCTGGGCGCCCTGACCGGCAAAGAGGAGTGCGGTTTTGCTCATGTATTCCGGGTAATTAACCCGAAAACGGGGTTCAGCGAAAGCGGAAAGCGAGGAGGGAGGTTTTGATGATTCCAGTCATCGGATATCAGGGCTGCAAAAGCAAATGCGGCAAACGCCAGTTTGCCGCTACGCCGTCATACCAGCCGGGATGGCCGGCGCGGACGGGTGCGCCCGCAGTCAAATCAGGACGGATTCAATGGGCAAATTCGGATTAAGCTGGTGCTGTTTCAGCCATTCCGGATTGAAAAGCGTCGATTGATATTTTAAGCCGGAGTCGCAGAGGATGGTCACGATGGTCTGACCCGGACCGCGTTCTTTGGCCAGTCGCACGGCCCCGGCGAGGTTGATGCCGGAGGACAGCCCGAGAAACAATCCCTCCTCCCGCAGGAGTTGGTAAAGGATGGTCAGCGCCGGCTGATCTTCGATGCGGTAGGCCCGGTCAATGATGATGCCCTCCAGGTTTTTTGTCACCCGCGTCTGACCGATGCCTTCGGCGAAGGAATCACCATCCTTGAGGCCGGTGTTTCCGTGCGTAAACCATGACCACATGGCGGCCCCGTAGGGATCGGCACAAACGGTGGTGATCCCGGGGTTGCGCTCCTTGAGACAGAGGGCGATGCCCGCGAGGGTGCCGCCGGTGCCGACGGCGGAGACGAACGCGGTGACTTTTCCATTCGTTTGGTCCCAGATTTCCGGGCCGGTGGTGCGGTAATGCGCCAGCCGGTTGGCGGTGTTATCAAATTGATTCGCCCAGTACCAGCCTTTGTCCTCCGCCAGTTGCCGGGCGACGCGGTTGTAGTTGCCGGGATCGCTGTAGGGCTTCTCGGGAACGGTGATGACCTGGGCGCCGAGCATGCGCAGCAAACTGATTTTTTCGGGCGACTGCGTTTCGGGAATGACGATGACGGTGTGATAGCCCTTGGCGTGGCCCACCACCGTAAGGCCGATGCCGGTGTTGCCCGCCGTGCCTTCCACAATGGTGTCGCCGGGCTTCAGCAAGCCACCGGCCTCGGCGTCGGTGATGATGCCCAAGGCCGCGCGGTCTTTCACCGAGCCGCCGGGGTTCATGAACTCCGCCTTGCCCAGGATTTCACAGCCGGTCAATCCCGACAGGCGGCGCAACCGGACCAGGGGGGTGTGGCCGATGTAATGCTCAATGCCTTGATAAGGCGGGGGGTTCATGAAAGGACGAATTATACAGTATGAATCATGAAGGATAACCCGTACACCCGATGTTGTGGGTAAGGGCGGACAGGCACACATTTAAGGACTCGACGACGTGTCGTCTCATCCAAAAGCGGCGACCTGTCGCCGCACTCCAAAATGGCCTTGCCGCCAGCAACATCGGGATGCACGGGTTGTGGTTCAAGCGGCGCATTCCCCACCGCGAGCGCCCACAAGGAAGGGCTGGTCCGACCCCAGATCGCGGTAAAACGCGGGTTCCTCCTCCGGGGGAGCCACCCGGGTCAGGGGTTCCAGCCTTTGCTTGAAGGCCGGCAGTCCGATGCGCCCGGCAAAGGCCGGAAAACTCTCCGCAGGCCGGCGTTCCGTCCGGTAGTAATCCACCACTTCACGAACGGCCTGGGCGACATTAAACGCCGGCACTTCCAACACGCGCGTGCCGAACGCCTCGGCGGAGGAAACGCCGCCCAGCAACAACGCGTAGTGGGGCACCGGACGCTGGTGGAAGGTCTTGGAAACACCAAACAAACCAATGTCCGAGGCATGGTGATGACTGCAGGAATTGGGGCAGCCGGAAATGCGCAGGCGCAAATCCCGCAGCGCCGGGTCGGCGGCCAGTTCCTGTTCCAGCACGCGGACTATGGCTTCGGCGGCCGTCTGGGGATTGGTGATCGCCGAAACACAGGCGGACGCCCCGACACAGCGGGTGATGTCCGGTAATTGTTCCGCCGAGGCCCCGGCGAGCGCGCCGGATTGCAGCAGTTGATGCAATTCCGTCAAGCCGCTTTCCGGCACCCAGCGCAGCAAAATATTTTGATCAATGGAGGTGCGCAGGCCGCCGGCAAATTGCCGCGCCGCCCGGGCAATCAAACGAATTTGCGACGGAAGCAAATCCCCCAGCGGACACCGGACCAGCACGGCGGCAAATCCGGTTTGGGACTGTGCGTGGACATTGCTTTCCCGCCAGGATGGAAAACCGGCCTGCGGGGAAGAGGGGTTTGCCGGACGCTCAACCGTCCCGGTCGCCGGTCTGGTTTCAACGATCTCCGGCAGTTTGCCGGCAAACGCCGGCCATTCCCCAACTGCGCCTTTCAATTCGGCCTGAACTTCCGCGCGAAATTTCTCCTCCCCCCAGTCCGCCAGCAGCCATTTCAAACGGGCGCGGGCGCGATTCTGACGATAACCGTGCCGGTTGAACACGCGGAGAACCGCTTCGAGCAAGGGAAACAATTGTTCCACCGTCACAAATTCTTCCAACCCCTGCGCGGCTTTGGGGGAGGCTCCCAGGCCGCCGCCCACCGTCACGCGAAAGCCTGCGGCCCCCGCGCGCCGCACGGCGCGAACCCCGATGTCGGAAACCAGGGTGCGGACATGATCGTGCGCGCAGCCCTCAAACGAAATCTTGATCTTGCGGGGAAGCTGTTGGAACCCGGGGTGTTCCCGGAAAAACCGGTCCGCCGCCAGGGCGTAGGGGGTGACATCAAACGCTTCATCGCCCGCCACGCCGGAGAAAGGACAGGCCACCACGCCCCGCACAAACGGGCCGCCCGTGCGCAGGGTCGTCAGCCCGGCGGCCTCGATGCGCGCCAGCGCCGGGGGAATGGCCGCCGCCGGCAATCCCGGGATTTCAATTCCCTGACGCGTGGTCAGGTGCGCCCCGGTCCGCCAGCCGGATTCTTCGGTGAGGTCCGCCACCGTCTCCAACTGATCCGCAGTTAAAATTCCGGCGGGAAGACGGATGCGGATGATGTAATGGCCCGCATGGCCGCGCAGACTGTAGATGCCATGGCGGACGCGGATGCTTTTGGTGGAGTCCGTGGCCCCGGTTTCGACCTCGTGCCGCAAGGCTTCGGCCAGCAGGCCAAAGGGACTTTCGTTGGTTTGCAATTGAGCAGTCATAATATTTTGATTCTATATGCGACCATGCAAGTCGTATTTTAATGAACGGCCAGCCACCCGCCACTCCTATTTTGGGAAAACTGCTGCGTTAATTGCGCGATGGCCGAGGAAAATAGCCGATAGTCAATGACCAGTTGAAGGGGAATTTTACGGGCCGGGAGGCCGGTTTTGAATTGTGGGCGGCGCGGCGGCACCGCCCCGACCCGGGAGACGTTCGTCCTCAGCCCGGATGGCTGTCTGGCGGTCGGTCGCCGTGCAAAGTCCAGCCAACTTCCCTGCGGCCGGCCTCGTTCCCCCAGGCGCAGCCTCCGGCAGTGCGGGCCGGCCTCCAACCCCGGGAAGCATCGTGTTTCTGTGAGCCAGCCGAGGATTTCCCCTCTTTCCGCCGGCTTCGCCGCCGGGTCCGGGCAAAAAAAACCGGGTCAATCAGCCAGAGGGTGGCGGAGAGACCCGGGGAATTTTCGAATGAGTACAACGTAGGATTACGAAGAACTCGGATTTGGGTTAGTACCAAAACCCAAGCCGAAATCAGATTGTCAGATCAAAGATCAAGGTTGCCAGCAGCCTTAATGAATGCTGCAACTGAGAGTATTAAATCATAGACCCTTATTGTTGTCAACATTCATATTGCGATATAAGCAAAACTATTCGTAAACCATTTTTAACATAAGCGGCAGGTTCGTGCGATTCCTGTTTACACGCCTGTCCTCATGGTTAGAATCTGCTTTGCCTGCCTTTGGCGGGAACCATCTAAACATATGAAAAAAATCGAAGCGATCATCAAGCCGTTCAAAATGGAAGAAGTGAAGGCCGCCCTCACGGAATTGGGCATTCAGGGCATGACCGTCGTGGAGGTTAAAGGATTTGGCCGGCAGAAGGGCCACACGGAAATTTACCGGGGCAGCGAATACACCGTGGACTTTTTGCCCAAGGTCAAAATTGAAGTCGTCGTCACCGACCCCCAGGTCAATCCGGTCATCGAGGCCATCCTCAAAACCGCCAAGACCGGCAAAATTGGCGATGGGAAAATCTTCATCAGCCCGGTTGAAAAAGTCATCCGCATCCGCACCGGTGACCTCAACGAACAGGCCGTTTAAAGCCGCCACTCCCCATTGAAAAGCCCCGGGCCGCCCTGATTTTATTGGCCCGGACAGCCTGTGAATAACTTGTGCATAAAAGTTAATATGTTGTTCTCGTATCCTGACCCG
This sequence comes from uncultured Bifidobacteriaceae bacterium, assembly GCA_964618545.1. Taxonomy (GTDB): domain Bacteria; phylum Verrucomicrobiota; class Verrucomicrobiia; order Limisphaerales; family UBA11358; genus UBA11358. The sequence goes on from CAZUBG010000063.1 coordinate 6,313, forward strand.
TTATGGCCTAAAAACGTTGCCATCAATCAGGGCTTTTTACCGGCTGGATGGTTTTGTTCTTGGAACCGGCGGCGGGGCGTGAATATTTTTACATTGTAAGTCATTGCAAATAAGCAACTTATGAATTTTTATTCGGTTTTTATCGGGGCGGAAACGGCGCATATTGCTTGAATGGTTTTTCAGGGGTGATACCCTAGGACCGCAATCTCGAATAAGCGGGATGGACAGCGGGTGATGTTCGGGTTGGGTGAATAAAACACTATAAAATCGGGCTTTTGGACGGAATACTAATGCAGCTTTCAGTGGAAAAAATCTGGGATTCGGCGCAGGATCAACTTCGCTCGAAATTAAGTCGGGACACGTTTAACATGTGGTTTGCCCCATTGCGCGCCTGCTCCATTGACGCCGCGCAGGCGACCCTGGAAGCGCCGAACGAATTTTGCGAAGTCTGGCTCAAGGACAATTATTTGAGCCTGTTGCAGGATGCCTTTGCCATCGCCGCCGGACGCCAGTTGCAGGTCAGGTTCATCGTCGCTCCGGGCGGCACCTCGGCCATCAGCCTGCCCGTGCAGCCGTCCGCCGCCGCCAAAACCGAGGAAACCCCCGCCGAACGGGTGGTCGCCAACGGTGAACCCCATTTCAACCCCAAATACACCTTCGATTCGTTCGTGGTGGGCAACAACAACAATTTTGCCTATGCCGCCGCACTGGCCGTGGCCCAGGCCCCCGGCAAGTCCTACAACCCCCTGTTCCTGTATGGCGGCGTCGGGCTGGGCAAGACCCATTTGCTTCATGCCATCGGCCAGCACGTCATCACCAACAAAAAAAACGCCCGCGTCGCCTATTTGTCCTCCGAAAAGTTCACCAACGAGTACATTGACGCCATTCAGCACAACAAACTCGTTTCCTTCCGCAAAAAACACCGTCAGACCGACGTCCTGTTGATTGACGACATCCAGTTTTTGGCCGGCAAAGAGCGCATTCAGGAGGAGTTTTTCCACACTTTCAACGCCCTGCACGAATCCCACAAGCAGATCGTGCTGACCTGCGACCGCCCGGCCAGCGAAATCCAGGGTTTGGAAGGCCGGCTGGTCTCCCGCTTTGAATGGGGCCTGGTCACCGACCTCCAGCCGCCGGACGCCGAGATGCGCCGCGCCATTCTCAATAAAAAAGCCCAGTTGATGAACGCCGTCCTGCCGGAGGACGTCCTGGACTTTCTCGCCAACCGCATTCGCACCAATGTCCGCCGCCTGGAGGGCGCGCTTATCCGCGTGGCCTCCTTTGCCTCGCTGACGGGCAAGAAGCTGACCATTGAAGTCGTCGAAGGCCTCCTGCGCGAAATCCTGCATGAGGAAGGCCGCTTCTCCCTCAGCATCGAAGTCATCCAGAAGAAGGTGGCCGAACACTTTGACATCCGCCTGGCCGACATGACCAGCAAGCGCCGCCCGGAAAACATCGCTTTTCCCCGCCAGATCGCCATGTACCTCTCGCGGCAGTTGACGGAAAGCTCGCTCAACACCATTGGCGAGACCTTTGGCGGCCGCGACCACGGCACCGTCATGCATGCCTGCAAGCTCGTCAAGGACCGCATGGAAGTGGATGCCAACGTCCGGCAGGTGGTGAGCTATCTGGAAAAACAACTCATGCGGTAAACTCCGCGCCGGTCGCGGGGAACAGCCAGACACCCATGCCGGTCATCGAAGTCAGCCATCTCACCAAAGCGTTTCGCACCGCCAAACGGCAGCCGGGGCTGGCCGGGGCCGTCAAGGGCCTGTTTCACCGCCAATACGAACAAACCGTCGCCGTGGGCGATGTCAGCTTCAAAATTGAGCCGGGCGAACTGGTCGGCTTTTTGGGCCCCAACGGCGCCGGCAAAACCACCACCCTCAAAATGTTGGCGGGCCTGCTCTACCCCACCAGCGGCGCCGCCCGCGTCCTCGGCCACGTCCCGTGGGAGCGCGCCGATGGCTACCGCCGGCAGTTCGCCCTCGTCCTCGGCCAGAAAAACCAGTTGTGGTGGGATCTTCCCGCGCGCGAATCCCTCGAACTCAACGCCAAAATTTACGGCATCCCCCAGGACCGCTTCGAGCGCACCGTCACCGAAATGACGGAACTGCTCAACGTCAGGGACAAGCTCAACGTCAGTGTGCGCGAACTCTCCCTGGGCGAACGCATGAAAATGGAGCTCATCGCCTCCCTCCTGCACCAGCCCAAAGTCCTGTTTCTGGACGAACCCACCATCGGCCTGGACGTCATCTCGCAAAAAACCGTCCGCGAATTCATCCGCCGTTACAACGCCGAACAAAAAACCACCATCCTCCTCACCAGCCATTACATGGCCGACATTCAGGAATTGTGCGAACGCGTCATCATCATTGACCACGGCAAAATCTTCTTCGACGGCAAACTCAGCGAAATCGTGGATCGCTTCGCCGATTTCAAGCTGCTGACCATCCAACTGGAAAAAACGCGCGATTATCCGGCCGGCCAGCTCGCCCGCTACGGCGAAGTCGTCGAGACAACCCCCGGCGCCATCAAATTCAAGATCAAGCGCGACCACGTCATCCCCGCCTGCAAAGCCCTGCTCGATGACCTCCCCATCAGCGACATGGACATCCAGGAAGTCCCCATCGAGGACGTCATCCGCCAGATTTTCACCCGCTGACCCGGCCCGCCACAAAGTGATCGTCGCCGCCGATGCCACGGCGTGTCACCCCGGTCATCCAGACTCGCAAACCAGCGGACGAACCCTCCTCCCTTGGGCGCGGTCCACCGTTCTTGTTTCCGTTCCCCGGCGGTTCCAACCCGCCACCCCAAAAAACACCATGAAACACGGAAAAGCCCGGAAGAATTTTCGAAAACCGGACTTCAACCGGTCTCCCCGTTACCTGGTAACGAAAAATGCTCAAAATTGTGCATATTCCTTGACATGACTTAAATGCCTCCACCCCAACACGTTGTCAATGCTGTCAACCCCAATCCGCAGCCCGGCGCGTTACTAGCAGCCTGTCGGACTTAGGGGTTTTTGCCCCAAAAACGGTCGTTTTAGACCATCAAAACACCTTCGCGGAAAATCAAAGTCGCTCATATGTCATTTGTGAGCGTCGTATTTTCTAAGTCCGACAGGCTGCTAGGTAACGAAAATGCCCGGCCTGTTATTTTTTCTTGCAGGTTTTGGCGCGGTTTTGCCATCGCCCCGCCGCCCTCCCCCGGTCCCCGCACTAAAACACTTGAATGTCCCCGCCGGAACGTTAGCTTAACCCCATGTTTTGGAAAACCACCGCGCTTTTGATTATGGCCGCCAGCCTGACCGTCTCCCGCACCCCTGCCCAGCCCGCCCACATCGGCCAGGGCGACCTGACGGCGTTTCAAGCCCGGGCGGCGGCCTGGCATTCCGTCGTCACCATCCCGGTGTTTGAAACCACCACCAACGAAATCCAGGCCACCCTCGCCCGCGTCATCGCCGAGGGCAACGCCGCGCTGGATCGCATCGGCCGGCTCACCCCCGCCCAAGCCACCTTCACCAACACCTTCGTGGCGCTGGACGACATGAGTTACCAGATGAGCACGGCGGACAACCGCCTGTCCCTCATCGAGCAGACCAGCACCAACGCCGAGGTGCGCGACGCCGCCACCGACGCGCTCAAGGCCCTCGACGAATGGTCCGTGGGGATTGATTACCGCGAGGATGTTTACCGCGTGTTGAAGACCTGGGCCGCCACCGACCCCAGGCTGACCGGCGAAGACCAGAAGCTGTTCACGGAAACCCTGCGCGATTACCGCCGCGCCGGCCTGGAACTCCCCAAGGACCAGCGCGACGAAGTGGAGAAACTGCGCAAGCAACTAAGCGCGTTCGAAACGGATTTTGAAAACAACGTCACCAAAGCCGAGCAATCGCTGAAATTCACCAAAGCCGAACTCGAGGGCGTGCCCGGCGATTTTCTGGCCCAGCAGGGCCTCAGGACCGGCCCGGACGAATACACCCTCAAGGCCAACATCACCTTCCATTACATCATGGTGGAGGACAACGCCAAACGCGAGGAGACCCGCAAACAAATGATCACGGCCCAGTACAATCTGGCCCGCGAAGCCAACCTCCCGCTGTTGCAAAAAATCCTCGTCCTGCGCGATGACATCGCCCACCGGCTCGGCTACGCCAGCTATGCGGATTACGCCACCGAAACCCGGATGGTGAAAAACTCCGCCACCGCCCTCAGGTTTCTCGACGACCTCAAAACCGGCCTGCAACCGAAATTCACCGCCGAACTGGAGGAATTCCGCCAGTTGAAAATCAAGGAAACCGGCGATGCCAACGCCCAAATCAACGTCTGGGACTGGCGCTATTTCGCCAACGAACTGCGCAAAACCAAATACAACGTGGATGCCGAGCAACTGCGCGTTTATTTTCCCTACCAGCGCGTGCTCGATGGCATGTTTGCGATTTACCAGCGCATCTTCGGGTTGAAATTCGAGCAGATCAACCCGCCCTACAAGTGGATTGGTGATTTGCAAATGTATTCCGTTTCCGACGCCAAAACCGGCGAGCCGCTCGGGTTGTTTTATTTGGACATGTATCCGCGCGAAGGCAAATACAATCACTTCGCCCAATTCGGCATCACCGAGGGCAAACGCCTGCCGGACGGCAATTACCAGCGGCCCGTCTGCGCGCTCATCTGCAATTTCCCGCCGCCGCAGCCCGACAAGCCGTCGCTGCTCTCGCATGACGAAGTGGTGACCATTTTCCATGAATTCGGCCACGCCATGCACACCATCCTGACCCGCGCCCAATATTCACGCTTTTCCGGCACCAGCGTGCCCCGCGATTTCGTGGAGGCGCCCTCGCAAATGCTCGAAAACTGGCCGTGGGACAAGCGCGTGCTGGACAGCTTTGCCGCCGATTATCGCGATCCGTCCAAAAAAATCCCCGCGCAAATCCTGGATCAGCTCAAAACCGCGCGCTTCGCCACCGAAGGCACCTTTTACCGCCGCCAACTGTCCTTTGCCATCATGGACCTGACCCTGCACACGCAAATTCACGCGGCCAATGCCGATCAAACCCTGCCGTTGTCCAACCAAGTGCTGAGCGAGGTTTCCCTGCCCGTGCCGCCGGACACGGCGTTTGTCGCCTATTTTGGACACATCATCGGCTATGGAGCCGGCTACTACGGGTACGCCTGGGCGGACGCGATTGCCGCGGACATGGCCACGGTGTTTGAGCAGGCGCCGGATGGTTTCTTCGATAAAACGGCGGGGATGAGAATGCGCAAGGAGATTTATGAGGTCGGCGATTCGCGGGACATCAACATCTCCATCGAAAAATTCCTGGGCCGCCCGCGCTCCATCAATCCGTTCCTCAAGAAAATCGGGATCGAAACGAAGTGATCGGGATTTATTTGCTGGGGGGCAGCGAGTTGAAGGCCATCACCACCAAAACGATGATTACAATCGTCACAATGACGCCCACCACAATGAAAATGGTGTTGGTTTTGTCCTTCTTCTTGGAAAAGGCCGTGCCGGAACCCAAACCCTTGCTTTGTGCGCCCTGTTCCAATTGATCCAGACTGACGCCCCGCGGGATGACCATGGTGGCGTCCACCTGTTTGGGCTTGGCGGGGGCGGCGGGAAGCGAAGCGCTTGGGGCGGCCGCGTGAATGGGCGCTCCATCCGGGCCGTTTTCCAACTTTAATTCAACCTGCCCCAGCCGGAGGGTCTGGCCGGGCTTTAAAACGGCCTCGGCGATTTTCTCGTTGTTGATGAACGTGCCGTTGGTGGAGTTGAGGTCGCGAATGAAAATTTCCGTGCCGCGCAAGTGAACCTCGCAGTGGTGGCTGGAAACCGACGCATCGGCAATATGAAACGTGTTGTCATCCACGCGCCCGATGGTGGTGCGATCCACGGTCAGCTCGTGAGCGCGGCCGGTCATGCCCTGGTTCAGGATAACAAGTTTGGCCATATTTACTATCCGATGATTATCAGCGGACTGGGTTTCAAGTCAAACGGAAATCTATTAGTATTTTCGTACGACATGGCGTCTCACCCGCGCTTTTCCACCAGCCGGCGAAATTCGCCGAACAGCGGATTGGAGTCGTGCGGCCCCGGGGAGGCCTCCGGATGATACTGCACGCAGAAGATGGGCTTGGTTTTATGCCGCAGGCCCTCCACCGTTTGGTCATTCAAATTGATGCGATTGACCTCCACTTCCGCGGGCAGACTCGCCGGGTCCACGGCGAATCCGTGATTTTGCGAGGTGATTTCCACCCGGCCGGACTCCAAGTCCTTGACCGGCTGGTTGCCGCCGCGATGGCCAAACTTGAGCTTGAACGTGCTGCCGCCAAAGGCCTGGCCGAGGATTTGGTGGCCCAGGCAAATCCCAAAAATGGGAATGCCGGTGTCGGCCATCGTCTTGATTTCGCGCACGATGTAATTCAGCGCGGCGGGATCCCCGGGGCCGTTGGAAAGAAAAATTCCCGCCGGCTTGTACTTGAGCGCCTCGGCCGCGGTGGCGGTGGCGGGCAGCACCTGCACGGCGAACCCGTGCTGCCTCAGCCGGCGCAGGATGTTGTATTTCATCCCAAAATCAAAGGCCACGATCGGAATATCCGCCGCCGGCAGGGGTTTGCGCGTGGTGCGCGCCTCGGCCTGCCTGTTTCCCCGCACCAAATCAAACGCCGCGCTTTGCTCGTCCTTTTCATCCCAGCGGAAGGATTCCCGGTGGGTCACTTCCCGCACATAATCCACGCCCATCAGACCGGGCCAGTTCTTCGCACGTTCCACCGCTTCCGCCTCCGAAAGGTTCTCGGTGGTGACGGAGCCGTCCAAGGCGCCGCGCACCCGCAGCTTTTTGGTCAGCGCCCGTGTGTCAATCCCCTGGAGGCCGGGAATCCCGTTTTGCTCGAGGTATTCCGACAGCGAATAATCCGCCCGCCAATTGCTGACAACGGGGGATAGCTCGCGGATGACGAAACCGCCGGCATGAGGCCGCCAGGATTCCACGTCCTGGTTGTTGACCCCGTAATTGCCGATCAGGGGATACGTCATCGTGACAATCTGGCCCTTGTAGGAAGGATCAGTGAGAATTTCCTGATAGCCGGTCATCGAGGTGTTGAAACACACCTCGCCACAGGCCGAGGCGGCGGCGCCAAAACCCCGGCCACGATACACCGTGCCATCTTCAAGGGCTAAAATTGCGTTCATCTTGGTGAATCTCAGCATAGGCGGGAACTCCGCCCGTTTGAAGTAAAAAAAGACGCGGCTTTTGGCGCCGCCCGGACGAACCCCTCCTCCGTTCCCACTTGCGTGCGCCGCCAAACTCGTGTGAAATTCAGATCGTCCTCCAAGACAACCATATTCATGACATGACGACTGAACCTCGAAAAATCCGCTGGGGCGTGCTGGGATTCGCCCGCATCGCGCGGGAAAATGTCATCCCGGCCATTCTGCGTTCCTCGAATTCCGAATTTTACGCCCTCGCCTCCCGCGAGGAATCCAAACTGGCCGAAGCCCGGACCCGATTCCCCGGGGTGAAAACGTTTTCTGACTACACGGAACTCCTGCGGGATCCCGCCGTGGACGCCGTTTATCTTCCGCTGCCCAATTCGTTGCACAGTGAGTGGACCCTCCGCGCGGCGGAACTCGGCCGCCACGTCCTCTGTGAAAAGCCCCTCGCGCTCAACGCGGTTCAGGGCGGCCGGATGATCGCTGCCTGCGCGGCCCACCGCGTCCTCCTCATGGAGGCCTTCATGTACCGCTACACCGACCGCACCCGCCAGGTGCTCGCGGTGCTCCGCAGCGGGGCCCTCGGCGAAATCAAATTCATCGCCTCCACGTTCCGCTTTCTCCTCGCCAACCCCGCCTCCATCAAGCTCCGGCCCGAACTCGGCGGCGGCGCCCTGTACGACGTGGGTTGCTACCCGGTTAATTTCACCGGCCTGGTGGCGGATGAAATACTGCGCGCCCAATCCGGCCGCCCGGAGGATTCGCTGCCCGAATCAGTTTCCGCCCAGTGGGTGAAGACGGCGGGCATTGATGCTCAATTTTCCGCGCTGCTCAAATATCCGGGCGGCTTGATCGCCTCGCTCAACGGCGGGTTCAACGCGCAGAAGCGCGTGTTTTCGGAAATCGTGGGAACGCGCGGCCTGCTGGAAATTCCCGACACGTTTTTGGACAATGCCGGCGCGCTCATTCTCACCACCGGCGAAGCGCGGCGCGAAATCCCCGTCGCGGCCAGCGACCGCTACCGGCTCGAAGTGGAGGACTTTGCCGATGCCATCCTCCGCGGCCGCGCGCCGCAGTTGGGGCTCGCCGAGTCCCGCCGCAACCTTGAGGTGATGGACCGGATTTTCGCAGCTTCTTAATTAAACTGAATCAACGGCTTGCCATCCATCCGTTTTGACAGGTCTATGGGATCCCCCACGGAGACATTCCGTGGATTCACCTGGTACGCCCAGACCTCAAAATGGGTCATCGTGGCGGCCCCGTAAATCGTCGCAAAAGCCCCGTCCACCGCGTCGGAACCGTGGGCCACTTTCACCCGGCCAATGCGGGGGATGTTGAAGCGGGGGTCAAACGTCAGCCATTCCCCGCCCAGATAGACTTCGCAATACGCATGGAAATCCATCGGAGTTCCCGGATCCAAAAAGCCGATGTCCGGGAGATGGCCGGTCACATAGCGGGCGGGCAGGTTAAAGGTGCGGCACAGGGCGATGGCGGCATGCGCAAAGTCGCGGCAGACGCCGTAGCGCCGCTCGATCACCTCGGAGGCCGACAGGTCGGAACGGCCCGACATGTAGCGATACTCGATGCTATTATGCACCCAGTCACAAATCGCCTGCACGCGCGGGAGTCCGTGGGGGACCTGGCCGAATTGATTCCACGCAAAATTCAGGAGTTTGTCCGAATCACAATAACGGCTGGGCAAAGTGTAGCGCAACAGCTCATACGGCAGTTGCCCCACGGGGAGGATGTCGCCCCGGATCTCCCGGCTGTCCGGCAGTGAGGAAATGGCCACGAGCGCATCATGCCGGATCTCATTATGGCCCGGCATGAGCATGGCGCGGTAAGTGATGTTGCCGTGCGTGTCCTGAAATTCATACGCCGGCTGGCTGCTGCCAAAGCAAAGTCGTTCCTGCATCACCAGCACGTTTCCTTCAAGACGCGGTTTGAGCACAAACAGCACCGGCGTGGGCAGGGTGACCTCATAGGCCAGGCTGCACCCCACGCGGACGGTCAGATTGAGCGGTGTCCAATTCATGACCCAAGGTAGTCCATCCACCGGCGCGTTGCCATGGGGTATTACCCGACCCTGCGCCGTTCGCCAAAAGTAACGGTTACCCGTCAGGGTGATTCGTTGAGCCAAAAGGGGCGTTACCCGAAAGTGTAACGAATTAAAATTGCCTTGCGGCGCGGGCTTCCACAGATTACCGCCATGAATGCTACGTCACCACTCTGGGTTCGCCTCTTCACGCTGGCCACCGCCCTGCTGGCCCTGAACCTGTCCGCCGCTGATTCCCCGCGCGAGCATCTCTCCCTCGATGCCAATTGGAAATTTCATCTGGGCGACGACTGGCCCGGCGCGCTGCACCTGGACAAAGCCGGGGCCAGCGAAGGCCCCGCCTCCGAAAAATTCAGCGACGCTTCCTGGCGCAGCCTCAGCCTGCCCCATGACTGGGCCGTGGAACTGCCGTTCGATAAAAATTCCGACGAGAGCCACGGCTTCAAACCGGTTGGTCCGGGCTTTCCCCAAAACAGTGTCGGCTGGTACCGGCGCGCGTTTACGCTGCCCCGGGCCGATGCCGGCAAACGCATCTGGCTGCAATTCGACGGCGTGTTCCGCGACACCACCGTCTGGGTCAACGGCTGGCTCGTGACCCGCCACGAGAGCGGCTATTACCCCTTCCGCCTGGACATCACCGACATCGCCCATTTCGGCGGCGTCAACACCCTCGCCGTCAGGGTGGATGCCAGCAAGTTCGAAGGTTGGTTTTACGAGGGCGCCGGCATTTACCGCCATGTCTGGCTGGACAAAACCGCGCCCGTGGCCATCGCCCCGGACGGCATTTTTGTCTGGGGCCGGTTCCCCCACAACCTGCCCTCCGGCAAGCCTGAAATCAACGTCGAGGCGCGCCTGCTCAATGAGCTGACCAATGAGGTCAACGCCACCGTCAACTGTGAAATCATTGCGCCCGATGGCAAATCCGTGGCCTCCTTCAAGGAATCCAAGGAGATTCAGGGCGCCGCCGATAAAGTGGTGAAACTGGAGAAGAAAATTGCCTCGCCCGTGCTGTGGTCCCCTGAGTCCCCCAAACTTTACCAGCTCATCACCACCGTCACCGTGGGCGGCAAATGCGTGGACCGTGAGACCACCGAGTTCGGCCTTCGCACCTTCGCCTTTGATGTCACCAACGGATTTCTGCTGAACGGCAAACACTACGAATTGCAGGGCACCTGCAATCACCAGGACATGGCGGGCGTCGGCGCCGCCCTGCCCGATGCCCTCCAGTATTTCCGCATCGCCAAGCTCAAGGAATTCGGCTGCAACGCCCTCCGCACCTCGCACAATCCCCCCACCCCGGAATTGCTCGCCGCCTGCGACCATCTGGGCATGATCGTCATGGACGAGAGCCGCCTGCTGGGCAGCGACGCCCAAAACCTCGAACGCTGGAATATCCAGATCCGCCGGGATCGCAATCACGCCAGCGTCGGCATCTGGAGCGTCGCCAATGAGGAATTTTACGTGCAGGCCACCCCCCAGGGCGGCAACGTCGCCCGCACCATGCAGGATTTTGTGAAGCGGCTCGACCCCACCCGCCCCGTCACCTACGCCGCCCCCCAGGGCGACACCTTTGACGGCATCAACGGCGTCATCCAGGTGCGCGGATGGAATTATCATGTCGGCCGCGAGATGGATGCTTACCATCGCGATCATCCCGCCCAGCCCAACGTGGGCACCGAACAGGCCAGCACCGTCAGCACGCGCGGCATTTATGCCAATGACAAGCAGCGCGGCTACGTCAGTGCCTACGACGACAACGCCCCGAGCTGGGCCACCACCACCGAACGTTGGTGGAGTTATTTTGCCGACCGCCCGTGGCTGAGCGGCGGCTTCGTCTGGACGGGCTTTGATTATCGTGGCGAGCCGACGCCCTATTCCTGGCCCTGCATCAATTCGCACTTCGGCATCCTGGACACCTGCGGTTTCCCCAAGGACAATTTTTATTATTACCAATCCTGGTGGACCACCAACCTCGTCCTGCATTTGCTCCCGCACTGGAACTGGCCGGGCCGGGAAGGTCAGATCATCCGCGTGGACGCCCTGAGCAACTGCCAGGAGGTGGAACTCTTCCTCAACGGCCAGTCCCTTGGCAAACACGCGATGAAACGCAATTCCAAACTGTCCTGGCAGGTTCCCTACGCGCCCGGAACCCTCAGCGCCACAGGTTACAACGGCGGCCGCGTCGTCACCGAAACCAAGGTTGAAACCACCGGGGAACCCGCCGCCCTCCAGCTCACCCCCAACCGCTCCACCCTGGCCGCCGATGGCCGGGACGCCGCCGTCTTCACCGTTTCCGTCACCGACGCCCAGGGGCGCCCCGTGCCCACGGCCGGCAACAAAGTCAGGTTCACCCTCAACGGCGCGGGCAAAATCCTCGGCGTGGGCAACGGCGACCCGAGTTGCCACGAGCCGGATACTTATGTGGCGCAGACGCCGTGCAAAACCATTCCGGTGAACGGCTGGCGCTGGAAGCTCGCCCCCGTCCCTCAGAAAACGGTGTTGCTCCCGGAATACGCCGGTGACTTTGATGACTCCGCCTGGAACCGGATCAAACCCAAAACCGACGGGGACACCGGCAGCCAGGTGTTGAGTGAGGGACAAACCGCCGTTTTCCGCGCGCATGTCACCCTCACCGCCGCCGATCTGGCCGGCCAAAGCGTGCAAATCCGGTTCGGCGGCATAGACGATCACGGCTGGGTCTTCGTCAACCAGCAGTTCGTCGGGGATTCCAGCGATTGGCAGGCGCAACCGGCCTTTGAAGCCAAATCCGCCCTGCACCCGGGCGATAACGTCATCGCCGTGGGCGTCTGGAACCAGAGCGGCACCGGCGGCCTCAATCCCGATGTGAACGTGGAACTCCCCAGCCAGCCCATTGCCCTCGACTGGTCCCGCAGCTTGTTCAACGGCCTCGCCCAGGTCATTGTCCAGTCCACCCGCGATGGCGGTGAATTTCAATTGACCGCCACCGCCGACGGTTTGAATCCCGCCACCGTCTCTGTGGACACCCAGCCCGTGCCGCCGCAGCCGGAAGTGCCCTGAACGTGAGTACCACCCTCGCCGCCGAAACCACACCGTCCTCCGCCACTCCCGACGGACGGTTTGGGCGGCAGCCCGCCTTTGTCACCACCCACTGGTCCGTGGTCTTGTCCGCCGGGCGCAGCGACACCACCCGCGCCCGCGCCGCCCTCGCCCGGTTGTGCCAGACCTACTGGTATCCGCTCTACGCTTATGTGCGGCGGCGCGGCCATTCGCCCCACGACGCCCAGGACCTCACCCAGTCCTTTTTCGCCCGTCTTCTGGAACACCAGTCCCTCACCGATGCCGACCCCGCCCGCGGTCGGTTCCGCTCCTTCCTGCTCTCCGCCCTGAACCATTTTCTGATCAACGAATGGGAAAAAACCCGCACCCAAAAACGCGGCGGCGGGGTTCCCCTCCTGTCGCTGGACCTGGCGGCGGCCGAGCAACGCTTCGATTTGGAACCGGCCGACCCCGCCACGCCCGGTCAGATTTTCGAGAAACAATGGGCCTTGACCCTGTTGCACCAGGTGTTGAACCAACTGGAGACCGAATACCGGCAGGCCGGCAAAGGGGAATTGTTCACCGCCCTCCAGCAAACCCTGGCCGGCCGGAGCGAGTCCCAGCCCTATGCCGAACTCGCGCGGCGCCTGCACCAGAGCGAAGGCGCCGTCAAAGTCGCCGTCCATCGCCTGCGCCAGCGCTATCGTCACCTCATCCGCGCCGAAATCGCCCGCACCCTCGACCCGTCCGCCGACCTCGACGAAGAAATGCGCCACCTCTTCCGCGCCCTGTCGAACCGGTGACCTGCGCCCCCAAACGGGGGAGAAAAAATAATCCGGGGGGTCATTTTCGTTTCTCAGAAACGAGATTGGCGCCGCTTCCCTGAGACAGTCATCCCGCCAACCACCGGATGAACCCTTCTCCCCGGGGAGAAGGCCGGGATGAGGGTGGGCTGATTGGTATTTTGAGTTTTCCGGCCACCTTCGCGGGCAAAGCTTCCCTTCCCCCGTAACCTTGCGGTATCGTTCCGGTAGCATCAGAACGAATGGATACGGCTAAACTCTGTCCCGGCTGCGGCCAGCCGCTGCCCGCCAATGCGCCCTGCGGGCTTTGCCCCGCCTGCCTCCTGCAGGGCGCGTTTGCCACCGGCACAGCCACCGGCGGCGCAACCGCCCGCTTTGTCCCGCCCACCGTGGAGGAACTCGCCCCCCATTTCCCCCAATTCGAAATCCTCGCCCTGATCGGCCAGGGCGGCATGGGCGCGGTCTATCAGGCCCGGCAGAAACAGCTCGACCGCGTGGTGGCCCTCAAAATCCTCCCGCCCGGCATCGGGCGCGACGCCGCCTTTGCCGAACGCTTCGCCCGCGAGGCCCGCGCCCTGGCCCGCTTGAATCATCCCGGCATCGTCACCATCCACGACTTCGGCCAGGCCGACGGCCTCTTCTATCTCGTCATGGAATATGTGGATGGCGTGACCCTCCGCCAGTTGCTCCACGGCGGCCACCTTTCGGCCCGCGAGGCGCTGGCCATCGTGCCCCAAATCTGCGATGCCCTCCAATTCGCCCACGACCAGGGCATCGTCCATCGCGACATCAAGCCCGAAAACATCCTGCTCGACCGCCGCGGCCGGGTGAAAGTCGCCGACTTCGGCCTGGCCAAAATCATGGAACCCCAGGCTGGTGGGGCTGACCTGCCGGTCAGCCCAAATAGTGACACCGCCCGGCAGCCCGGCCCCACCGGCGTCATGGGCACGCCCAACTACATGGCCCCCGAGCAAACCGACCATCCCGGCGAAGTGGATCATCGCGCCGACATTTACGCCCTGGGCGTCGTGTTTTACCAGATGCTCACCGGCGAACTGCCCACCGGGAAATTCGAGCCGCCATCCCGAAAGGTCCGCATGGATGTCCGCCTGGACGAAATCGTCCTGCGCGCCCTGGAAAAAAAACCGGAGCTGCGCTACCAGCAAGTCAGCGAAGTAAAGACGATGGTGGAAACCATTGTGGCGATGAAGCCCAGCCCGACGGCACCACCCGCTCAATCACAAACACCCGCTCAAACCATGAATCCAAACACCAGCAAATCAGTGTGGCGCGGGGCGGTCCTCTGTGTCGGCGTGGCCGCCTGCGCGGTCCTCGCCGCGTCTGCCATCCACTTCCTTTTTCAAAGGCAAATGCGGATCGGTCCGGCCAATCCGGGAGCCGAAAACGGAGAGGACAACTGGTGGGTCGGCGCCAACGGGGGGGCGCGCGTCTTCTTTGGCATTGACCATACCGATCCGGCCAGCGGCGACTACGACTTCACCATCGGAAATACCAACCTTGACGGGGGTAATGGCGCCGAATGGCGATCAGTGCACTTTCCGCTGGGGCCGGCGGCCACCGGCGCCGAACCAGTCACGTTTTCATTCGCCTACAAATTGCCGGACGAGGTAACCGACGGGGACAACATCCTGGTTCAGTTGCGATTTTTCGACCATGCCACCAATTATTTAAGCGGAAAGAATTTTTGGCTGGGCACCCGAAGCCGGGACTCCGCCATGACCCGCTACAAGACCATCACGGTGGCGGGCCTTCGGGCCCCGCCTCGTGCCGAGGTGGCGGACATCACCGCCAGCATAAACTCCTATCATGAGCGGTGGAGTTCGGGAATCGGGCGCTTTGATGATTTCGCGGTGACCACCCCAAGGCATTCCTGGCTCTTCAGGACCGGTGTCGCCGGGGCTGACCTTATTGGCATTGGCGCTTTGATCCTGCTGCTGGTCCGCTTTTGGCGGCGGAGCGCGCCGGCCCATTCATGAGAGGCAGAACGCCTCTCACCTTGCCCGGAAGTGGGGGCAATCCTAAATTCGGGAATTCGACCGTGCCGGTGGGAAGACCGGCCAGGGCTTCGCAGCGCCGTAGGCGCGACCTATTTGTGGCACCGCACCCCACAAAACCAAAAAGCCCCGTAGGGGCGGCATATTCGGGGGATCATTCTTCGCTGGTTCCTTGAATTTTGCGGATTGGTTTTTGGATTTTCCGCCGGAACGCTTTGCCAGCCAAGAGGCGTGACCGCATCCGCCCACCCCGTTCACCCAAACTCCCAAACCACCGGCGGAACCATTCCCCTCCTCGCGGGAGAAGGCCGGGATGAGAATTGCCCAAAACCAGCTCCGCGCCTTGAACCCCTGAACTTGATCAAGGTTCATGGGAAGTTTCGACCTCCAAAATTGGATGCACATTGGCACCATGAACCTGGTAAAGAGAGACGGTTCATGGGAAGGCGGTTTTTTCGTACCGCAGACTTCCCAGTCTGCCGTATCGCGGGTTTCCCAACCCGCAGACCGTTCGCCAACCTGGCGCGCCCGACCCACCGACAAGCCCGCCGATGGGTAATCGGCTGGATCGTCGGCCAGTCCGCCATCGCTTCAGCGGCGGCGGATTAGCCACCGGCCGGGCGACCGAATTTCCACCCACCAGCGCATCTCAATCGGTATCCCTCCGCGCGAAGCGTCCTGTACTGCGGAAGCCCTCTGCCGCTTTGGCATTCCAGCATCCAACCACCCCGGCCATCCCTCCCGCCAACCACCGGCCGAACCATTCCTCTCCCCGGGGGAGAAGGCCGGGATGAGAATTCGCCCAGACGAAATGTCGCGCTTTGAACCCCCGAACCTGATCAAGGTTCATGGACAGGCTTCCAGCCTGTCCCACCCTCGCAAACCCCGGCCGGGCAGTTCAAGACCTTCATGGCTCCACCTCGGCTGAGGTTCATGGGCAGGGCGGACGCATTTATTCCCGCCGGGACTGGACTTCACCTCTGTTCCATGAGTCGCGTGGCAGGTGCGGTCTGCCGCCCCGCTCGTTACCTGGTAACGAAATAACGTCAAACCTTCCGGTTCCCCTTGACACGACCTAACCCCTTCCCATTCAACGGGTTGCCCATCATGTCAAGCCGAATCCGCACCCCATCGCGTTACTAGGTAACGAAAATGCCCCCCCGTTTATTTTTTTTCTGACCGCCGTTGGCACAGTTTTGCACCTTCCCGACGCCGGGACTTGACCCGCCGCCCGAAATGAACGACCTTGGCCCCAGCCGAATCGGGTGGGGGCGTACTGGTTTCGACCATGTGAACGCGCCAGAGGCGGCATGCCGAGGATGATGCGTTGGCCTCGTTAATCGTCGCATCAAAACAAAAAAGCTAATCAAGAACTAGCTCTCGCGGCCTAAGGCTGCGACGTTCGCCATTGGACACCTGCTACGGTGGATGAACGCGACAGCAGGCATGGTTGACGGCGGGGACCGCGCGCCGGCAACCGAGAAATCTCATGCGGACTAGGCAGTGCGAATCGTGTCCGGACGCCATCGCATGGCAGAAAACCATTTCCGGACTAAGCATGTAGTCGCGGCTGACGGGTCCGCTTGGGACGCGGGTTCAACTCCCGCCGCCTCCACCATATTTTATATCCGGACGATGGGAAAAAACTCAGGTTCCCGCCGGCACCCGCAGCGCCCGCAGCAATTCCGGCAGCAGTTCCCCGGCGGAGCCCGTCAGGACAAAATGCGCCTGCTCGGTCAGCGGCGTCGGCTGCGGATTGATCTCCACCAGCAGCGCCCCGTTCCGCAGCGCTTCGAACGGCAGCGCGGCGGCGGGATAAACCACGGCGGCGGTCCCGATCGAAAAAAAGACATCGCACCCCGCGCTGGCCGCGCCGGCCCGCTCCATTTCCGCTTCGGGCAGCGCCTCTTCGAACCAAACCACGTCCGGCCGCAGCAAGGCGCCGCAGTTCGGACATTTGGGTGGAACCTCACTGGTCTCAGGCCAGTCCGCCACCACCACATTTTCATCGGAGCACTTCGTGCGGGTGATGTTGCCGTGCAGTTCAATGACGTTCCGGCTGCCGGCCCGCTGATGCAGGCTGTCAATGTTCTGCGTGATGAGGTTGAATTCCGGATAAAGTTTTTCCATCCGCACCAGCGCCTGGTGCGCCGCATTCGGCCGGGCCGCCGCCACGAGTTTGCCCAGCCAGGCATACCATTCCCACACCAGGCGGGGATTGCGCCGGAAGGCGCGCGGAGTGGAAAGCTCTTCGGGATTGTATTTTTCCCACAACCCGGTCTGCGCCGCGCGAAAGGTCGGCACCCCGCTCTCCACCGACACGCCCGCGCCCGTCAGCACGGCCACACTCCGCGCGTCCGCCAGCCGCTGAATTAATTCTCTGGGAATTGGCATGCGGCCATCATGCCCACGCCCCGGGAAAACTCTCAAGCACGATTCTCCGGACCTCGTGCGGGCAAGCGCCCTCAATTACCGGTAAAACCACCCGCCCCGGTTAATTTAATTGATTCTTATGGACGCCTCGCCGAACATGTCCGCTCAAATCGCGCTGGAAATTTTTCCGCGCGGACTTTCTGATTAAAGACATGAATGCGATTGCCGAAGAAAAGCCGTCCCCGACGCTGACCACGCTGCCCACGGACGATCTCCGCCAGATCATGTGGCGGTTCGCCGACCGTTACGAACTTCACATGCTTGTGCAGGGGGCGCGCGGCGTGGCCCGCGGGCCGGTCGCCCGGCTGGTCGCCGCCGGCGGACGCAATTCCCACGAATGGACGGCGGAAAAAAACGCGCTGCTCCGGCATTATGACGAAAGCGGCATCACGGCCGCGTTTCTGGACCCGGAACAGGGCGGGTTCATCGCCGGCCCCAAGAACCTGGCCCTCGCGCTCATCGCCTTTGAACTGGCCTGGGTGGATGCCGGCGCCGCCACCGGCAGTCTGGCCGGCAACCTCGGCCTCGCGCCCATTCATGAACGCGGCACGCCTGAACAGCGCGAAAAATACGTCGGGGCCGCCGCCCCGCTCAAGCCCGGCGAAAACCGCCGCCAAGTCCGCGCCGCCTTCGCCCTGACCGCACCCATCCCC
>CAZUBG010000064.1:0-24138 GCA_964618545.1 uncultured Bifidobacteriaceae bacterium
CCAAAATCAATTCAAGCTCCGTAGGAGCGGCCCCGCCTTGCCGCCCCTCCAAAATGTTGCCTTTTCCCCCGCCCCGGTTTGCAAGACATGCAATGACTTATTTCGCCCCGCCTCCCCGTGTTTTCTATTTCGCGGTTTAACCTCCCCGCCTTGTTCCCGCTTTTGCTTCCCTCCCAACCACGATAAACGTCCAGGAACCCCGCCGGTCCTCACTGGCTCAGCCGAAAGTACCTGGTTTGGTTGGTGAGGGGGACGGTCACCTGATTGGTGCCGTTGGTGACGACCAACGCATCGGTCGCCGCCGACCAGACGCCGCCGGGCCCGAGGGTCAACGCCGATTGGAGCGTGGCCGTGTTACTGGGCCAAAAAATCACCGCTTGGGTTCCCCCCCGGCGGATCTGCAAACGCAGCGGGGGGACCGTGACCGTTTGCGAAACCGTCTGCCCCAGATAACGCGCCGTGATCGTGGCCGTGCCGGGACCCACCGTGATCAGCGTATTATTGGCACCGATGGCGATGACGTTGGTGGCGCTGGAGGTCAGCGTCAGCCAGGGGCTGCCATTGATGGAATGTTGGGTCAGGTTTTGGAAGTTGTCCACCACCTGGACGGCCTGTGCCGGGCCTCCCAGCGTCGGGGTTGACGGCAGGCTCATGGCAATTCCCAGGAAACTCCCCGGATTATTCGTCGTCACGGTCTCCAAACCAAACAGGCCGCCGGCCATTTCGCCGGCTTGCGCTTGAAATAAAACCGTCACGTTGGTTTTCCCGGCCGTCAACGCGGCGGGAATGGCATATGGCACGGTAAAAAACTGGCCCGGGTCATCGTTGGTCAGCGTCTGCGTCGCTATGACGGTCCCGTTCACCAGGACGTTGAACACGCGGCTGCCCGAGTCGCTTCCCCAATACGTGCAGGCCAGGTCCGCGGCGGCATTCGGCAGCACCGCCAGCGTGTAGCCAAACGCCCCGGTGGCCGACAGGTTTTCGTTGGCATCGCGCCAGTTCCTTCCTCCGTAGCTGCCCGTGGCGCTGTTGGTGGCAGCCAGGTCATGCGCCGCCTCCGAAGTGGCGTCCCCGATGCTGACTTGGTCCACCACGCTCGCTTCCGCCACGGCGTTCGAATTCGCAAACTGCTGCCAGGCCGCGGGCGACAGCAGATTCCAATAGACCGCATAACGCTGGTGTTGCACCTGGTAAAACGGCGCCAAAGTGGCCTCCCGTGGCTGGCCCAGCCCCTGCGTTTGGAAAGTCAACGGCTGGCCGGCCACCGGAACCGTGTTGCTCAACAGCGTCGGGAGGTCGCCCACCAGCAGCGGCGCCAGGGCGGTCGGGATGGCCGTGCCGGTCAGGTCAAGCTGGCCGGCCGCATAATCACTCGCCGGCATCCCGTTCGTCCCCAGCACGCCCGCCAGCAGAATCGGCCCGTAGAACAAAGCCACGGTGTTCGTCGTCTCCTGAAGCAATTCGGTGCGCAGCGTCATCGGAAAACGGATTTGCACCGAATCGCCGTTCTGCCAGGTGCGCGAAATGCCCGCATAACTGTCGGCGGCATTGCTCACCGTTTGGGCCGCGCCGTTGATCGAAAGGAACATCCCCGCCTGCGCCCAGAAGGGATGGCGGACGTTCAGCGTCAAGGGCACGGCATTGCTGCATTCAAAGGTCAGGGTGGTCGTGTCGCTCTGTGGAAAGGTCGTGTTCTGCACCACGGTCAGGCCCAGCTCCGGCCAGTTCAACTGCGACGGGATGAACAGGTTGACGTAGAGCGAATTGGTGCCGTGAAAGTAAATGGTGTCGCCGTACTTGGAATGATTTTCCACCCCGGTGCCGTCGCAGCACCAGAAGGAGTTGGTCGCCGTCGAGTACGTTTTGAAGCTGCCCGGTTCCAGCGACACAAAATAAGTCATCTGGGCCTGCTCCGGTTCCAGCGAGCCCAAAATCTGGTTGTACAGCCCCCGTTCATAAAAATCCATCGCGGCCGCCGAAGGCGCCCATTCAAAAATATGCCGCGTCAGCTTGAGCATGTTGTAAGTGTCACAGGTTTCGCACGTCTCCGGCGTCAGATGGCTGGGAAAATTCGTGATCGGAAAAAAGTATTCGCTCTCGCTGTCCCCGCCGATGACATAGGAACGGTCATTGGCCACCCGGTCCCAATAAAAACTGGCGATTCCCTGGTAATAGTCATTGCCGGTCATCTCATACTCCCGCGCCACGCCGTTTATTTTTGCGTTCTGCGTGTTCGCGTGCCAGCCGTCCAGAATGTCCTGACCCTCGGACAGCGGAACGAACAGCGACTGCATGTCAAAATCCTCGGCAATCCGCAGGTAATTCGTGTTGCCGGTCACGCCATAAAGACTGGCCAGCACCTCCGCCATGCCGCCGTACTCCGTGTTCAGCATGGCCTGAATCTGGCTTCCCGTCAGTGCATCCAGGCGCAACTGCGCCCAGTTGGCCATGTTCGTGACCACGGTCAGCGCCTGGGGGTTGCCGGTGTGCTGATACGCGTCCAGCAATCCGGCCATGATCTTGTGCAGCGTGTACCACGGCGCCCAGACCGACTGGCCGGCAATCAAATCCGTAATATAGGATTCCGGATAAGCCGACAAATAACCGCTGTTGAAACCGGCGGCCGGGGAGGCCGCCTGGCACTTGGCCAGTTCGCCGACCAGGTAATCGGTGCGGGCCTTGAGCGTCGCATCGCCCGTGCTCGCATACATCATCGCGCAGGCCGACAGATAATGCCCCACAAAATGACCGCGCAACTGGATGCCCGGCGCTTCCCACCCGCCGTACGGAACCGCGTTGCTCGTGGAAAGGTTCACGTTCGTCCGGAAATTATACAGCAACCGGTCGGGGTCCAGGCTCAAAAGATAGGCCTTGTCCAACAGCATGTTGGTTTGGAACGGACTGGGCAACAGCGTGACGTTCGTCAAATCAAACGGCGCCACGACGCACGGATTAAACGCCGCCGGCGCGTTGGAGGCGGCCGTCAGGGAAACCAGAAAGACCCGGTCGCCGGCCAGGGGATTCAACGTGTTGTCGGGCAGGCCGGCCGTGCTCCCATTGTAGGCGGCGCCCCCGGCATAGACGTGGTTGGAGGTGCCGAGCCACTCAAAAAAAGCGCCGGTGGTGGAACTGGTGAGATCGAACCCGTACGCCTTGTTGGGCGCCAGCGCCACCGGCGAGGCCAGGGCGATCTGCACCCAATCCCCGTCCCCGTTGGTGGAGTTGAAACCGCCCGCCCACCCTTCCTCCCCGGTCGTCAGGTACGTCTCGGTTCGCAACGCAAAGCCGCTCGTGCCCGCCTGCTGCGGATCGGTCACGCGGACCTGGATCGTCACGCCGCTGTTCATCTCCCACCACGTCAGGGCGGTGTTGTTGGTGTAGCCCGCATGCCGCGCCCACACCCCGTTAAAAAGATAACCGTTGGGGTTGCTCCCCGTGGTGAACGTCTGGCCCTGGTCCGCGCGGTCGCCGGCCACGTAAGTAAAGGCGTCGTTGGCCGCCCCATTGCCATAAGCGCCGCCGTCGCAAACATTCCCGCCGTCGTGACTGGCCCCGGCAAAACTGTAAATGTCATCCGCGCCGGGCGTCGGCGCGTTGGTTCCGATTGTCAGTGTCGCCGCCATCGCCGCCCACGCGGACCAGAACAGGATCAAGCCCGGCCCCGCCAGGCGGAGTCTGGCGCCGAAGTGTTGACGGTTTGACCTCACAAACAATGATTAAAGTAAAGAGGGTGAAATGCGGGGTTCATGGGTCGTGTCGTTATCCACTCAACTAAGCACAAGAATGGGCGGCAGGCAAAATATTTCTCGGAAAGCCCCCGGTTTCTCCCGGACTTTCCTGGCCGCCGGTCCCCGCCCGAAAAATCCACCAAAGCAGTCGTGTTTCTCAGTAACGTAAAATGCCCCTTCCAGGGCATTTCCCTCGGCGCGTCATAACCCCTTCGCCCTCAAGCGGTTGTCAATGCTGTCAAGGAAAATAATCGTCCCATCGCGTTACTAGGTAACGAAAATGACCATGAAATTATTTTTTTTCTGACCGGATTTGGCGCCGTTTTGCACCCCGCCCCCCGCTCAGCGCAGCCGCAGCCCGATCGGCAGCCTGTCCCCCAGCGCCCGCGCCTCATCGGCCGTTTCCAGCGCCACCACTTCCCGCACGCTTCGCCGCCACGCCTCCGGCGCGCCGGCTTCCGCCAGCGCCGCCAGCGCCCGCTCCCGAACCGCCTCGTCCAAATCCCGCGTCCGGTCCCCCGTCAGCCGCGCGATCTGCGCCACGGCGAACGCCCCCCCCTCCACGCGCGCCAACCCCGCGTCCAACAGCAGCGCCAGCCACGCCGCCGCCTGCTCCGCCGCCACGGTCTTGTGGCTGCTGCCGTAGAGCGGCGCGCGCGCCCCCAGCCGGCCCAGCGCCCAGCCCCACGGCCCGCCGGCGGTCTCCGGGGTTTTCAGCCGCTCCGCCAGCCAGTTGCCCAGCACCACTTTCTCCGCCGGATCCAAATGCTCCAGCGACGCCGCGACCCGCACCATTTCATTGACCCCCTCCGGCTGCACCCCCTTGGGCCGCGCCGCGTCCTTCGGCGGCTGGGGGGGAATGCGCCACGCCAGATGCGGCTTGAGCCAGGCCCACAACTCCTGTTGCCGCGCCTCGGTCAATCCCCCGGCCAGTCGCCGCCACATCACCCAAAACTCGCTCCAGACCGACTGCTCGGCCCGGAAATGAACCTGGTCGTGAAACAGTCGGAACGTCTGCTCGCACCGCCACTCATCCAGCGGACACCCAAAACCCGGACGCAGACTGTAGCCGGCCAGTTGGTAAAACACGCGCTCCTGATCCGCCGACCGCCGCCGCCGCCCCGCCCCCGCGAACAGTCCGCTCCACAATTCCCGCAGCCAGGACAGCCGCCAGTCCTCCCGCGGCCCCAAAATCGTTTCCAGCGTGCGGTAGAGCTGCTTGACCTCCCGCGCCGTCACCGGCGGCGGCTCGTTGCCAAAGACGCGCTTGACCACCGCCCGCGCCTCGTCGAACCGGGCCGGCAGCGACTCCGTCACCGTCTCCGTGGCCGTCATCGTGGAACCGCGCAGCTCGAACTCCAGCCGCCAGCGCCCGTCGCTGCCGTTCGCAACACAGGACAACTCCAGCGTGCCCAGCTCCGTCAGCGTCGCGCACAAGTGTACCGGCACACTGGCGGGCTGGCGGCCCGCGCCTTTGAACAGCGTGTGAATGGGCGGCAGCGCTCCGAACGATTCGCCGATTTCCACCACCTCGCCCGGCCGGTCAATCCGGTCCTCGGTCGTCGAGTACAGGGGCACCTGCACCGGCCGCCCCAGCACCAACTCGAACGGTCGGTCCCTGAGTTCCACCGGCTGCCCCGTTTCGCAACCGCGCGGGATCAGGCAGACGGCGCGGGGCGTGGCGCTTCCCTTTTCGGCCGCCAGCCCCACATAGAGCGCATGGGCCGCCCCGCCGCCGATGCGCCGCGCCAGACCGCGCCGGGCCAGTCCATAACCGGCCGCGCCGCGCGCCACCGCAAACTCCAGCGAATCGTGCGGCAGCAGACGAACCGGCGGCCGCTCCGGCCACCAGGCCGAAACCACTTCGATCAATCGTTGGGAAATCTGCGGCGACTTGAAGACCCCGCCGTTGAACAGAATGGCATCCGGCCGCGGCAAACCCCTGGCCTCCTGATTGAGCGCCGCAAAGCCGGCCGCCGCGTGCCGCTGCAGGAACGCCGCCAGATGCCGCGTCACGCCGGGATCCTGTGTGTAAGGCAGGCCCAGTTCCTGCAACGCCATCCGGGCGGCGCGGCGCGGAATGTCAGCGGGGGTGTTGGCCGGGAAAAAGCCATCCAGAATCAACCGCTCCGCCTCGGCGCGCTGGATTTCCGCCGAGAACGTCCCGCGCAACAACCGGCTGCCTTCCGCCGCCACGGAGATTGTGTGCCCTTCCGGAGCCGGCTCGCTGAGCAGCGATTCCTTGGCCGTGCGCGCGGCCAGCACGAGCTGGGTCCATTGCGTGGCGCTGAGCTTTCGTCCGCCCGCGTGCAGCCGTTCCTCCGCGTGCCGGGCGAGCGCGGCGTCCATGTTGTCGCCGCCGAGCATCAGGTGATCGCCCACCGCAATCCGCCGCAGCACCGGACCCCCGGGCGCCACCCCGGTTTGAATCAGCGTGAAATCCGTCGTGCCCCCGCCCACATCCACCACCAGCACCAGCCGCACGTCCTTCAGCACCTCCGCCAGCTCCTTGTGATGCCGGGCCGTGAAATCGTAGAACGCCGCCTGCGGTTCCTCCACCAGCGTCAATTTTTCCAGCCCCGCCTGCCGCGCCGCCGTCACCGTGAGCGACCGCGCGACTTCATCGAACGACGCCGGCACCGTGATCACCACTTCCTGTTGCCCCATCGGCGCTTCGGGATGCGCCGCATTCCACGCCGCCGCCATGTGGGACAGCAACCGCGCCGAGGCTTCCACCGGTGAAATCTTCGCCACCTCCGCCGGCGCGCCCCACGGCAGGATCGGCGCGGAACGATCCACGCCCGGGTGGCACAGCCAGCTTTTCGCCGACGCCACCAACCGCCCCGGAACCCGCGCCCCCTGCCAGCGCGCGAACACCCCGGCGATCAGTCCCGGCGATTCCCCCCACGGCAAACGGGTTGAACCCGGCGGCAGCTCGTGTTCCCCCGGCAGGTAGAGGCACGAGGGCAGCAGCGGCAGCGCCGCCACCTCGCCCGGCTGTTGCAATTGGGGAATGGCGAAGTCCGTGACCGGCGAGTCGGCGCCCCGGGCCGGACACACAAAGGCCACCGCACAGTTCGTGGTGCCCAGGTCAATGCCGATGATGTAGTCGGGTGGGGACATGCCAGGGTGGAGTGCCGGGCGCTTCGCTCGCGCCTCCTTACTCCTTCATCCGCACATTTAATTCGAGCTTCCAACTGCCCGGGCCGCCCTTTTCCAGACAGCGCAGTTCGAGCGTGCCGATTTCCGTGACGGCCGCCTGCAAATTGACCGGCACCAGTTTGCCTTCATTGCCGCCCTGGACGGGCAGGGTGGTTTCAATCGGGGCCGCCTCTTCCAGTTCGTCGTTGCCGGCCGCCTCTTCCAGCATCGTTCCCACGCGGTCATCGCGCCGGACGGAGCTGGCAAAAAAGCGGAAGCGCGTGGGCTCGCCCACCACCAGGCCGAATTCCTGCGGCGGCACGTCCGCCTGCGTCCCTTCCTCCATGCCGAACGGCGCCACGCACAGGGCTTTCACCGGCGGCTCCAGTCCGGGCACCGCGGGCATGGCGGTTTCGATGCCCACATAATACGCGCGGGCCGTGCCGCCGCGAATGCGCAGACCGTGCCCGTGCCGCACCCAGCCGTAATAAGCCGCGCCGCGCGCGACCGCCAGATCCAGCTCGGCTCCGGCCAGTTCCGTGACCGGTTGCCCCCCGTCAGCCGCCAACCAGGTGTTGAGCACTGCCAGCACGCGCTCCTTCAGCGGGGCCGCCTTGAACGCGCCGCCGTTGAACAAAACGGCGGTCGGGTGGACAAACGTCTGGCCGGTCACCGCCACCGGGGCGTCATGGGCCGTCGCCATCGCCCGCGCCTGTCGCGTCAAAAATGCGGCCAGATGCCGGGTCACGCCCGCGTCCTGTGCGTAGGGCAGGGCCATTTGCGTCAACCCCGTGCGCCGCGCGCTTTGCGGGGCGTCGGTGACGGCCGCCTTGGGAAAGAACCCATCCGTCAAAATCCGGGTCAGTTCCTCCCGGCTCAATTCAGCCTTGATCGTCCCGCCCACGAGCGACGAACCCCGGCCCGGAACCACCAGCGGATGGTGCTTGAGCGCGGCGTCCGCAAACAGGCTCTCCTTGGCCTGGCGGCAGGCGAAGGTCAGGGCGTTGAACTGCCACGCATCCAGTTTCTTGCCCGCCGCGGCCAGCCGTTGGTTGACCGCATGTGCCAGCGCCAGATCCATGTTGTCCCCGCCCAACAGAATGTGATCGCCCACGGCCACGCGCGTCAACGCGACATCGCCCTCCTTGGCCGTCACCGCAATCAGCGAAAAATCCGTCGTGCCCCCGCCCACATCCACCACCAGCACCACGTCCCCCGGCTTGACGTGTTTGCGGAAACCTTCCCCCATTTGCTCGATCCACGCATAGAAGGCCGCCTGCGGTTCCTCAATCAGCGTCACTTTGGGCAGGCCCGCCTGTTGCGCGGCTTTCAGTGTGAGCTCCCGCGCGGCCGCATCAAACGACGCCGGCACCGTTAGCACCACGTCCTGCTCCGCCAGGGCCTCGGCGGGGAACTGGTGATCCCACGCCGCCCGCAAATGCGCCAGATAACGCGCCGATGCCTCCAGCGGCGAGATGCGCTGCACCTCTTCCGGCGCCTGCCAGGGCAGGATGGCGCCCAAACGATCCACCCCCGCGTGGCAGAGCCAGCTCTTGGCCGAGGATACCAGCCGCATGGGGACCTTGCTCCCATGCGACCGGGCAAATTCGCCCGCCACCGCACCCTGTCCCGTCGGGTTCCACGGCAACGCCAGACCGCCGGCGGGAAATTCCTGGGCATTGGGCAGGTAAAGAAACGAGGGCAGCAGTAATTTTTCCCCAACCGCCCCGACCGCCGTGATCTGCGGAATGCCCAGCATCGTCTGCGCACCGCCGCGGGCCTGGGCGTCCGCGAGCTTGAAATAAGACACCGCGCTGTTCGTGGTGCCCAGATCAATGCCAATGGAGTAAGTGGACATGGGGAAAGTTCCGGGGGTTATAATTCAACTTCGGCCGGCGCCAGCACGCGCGCATCCATGGCGTCTGAAACCGCCGGCAGGCGCACCGCCACGGCCAGCCAGCCATGATGTTTGAGCGTGCCGGAGAACGGCGGCGAGCCGGCCACGTTGCCCGTCAGCCGGATGCGCTGGGCGTCGAACCCCGCCGGGACTTTGATCGCGGCCCCCTCGGCGTCCTTCAGCACCGGTTCGAGCGTGCAGCAGTCCGCCAGCATCTTGCGGCAGCCGGCATGAACCACCCGCGCCGCCGCCCCGATCTCCGCGTCCGAAAACGCCGCCATATCCTCCTGCAAAAAGTCAATCAGCCGGCCCTCCCGCTGGAGCAGGGACAGCACCCCCAGGCCGGAGGCGTGCCGCTTTTCCGGGGGCGGTTCCACCGGCTTGGCTTGGGCCGGAGCCGGAGCGGGCCGCAACAGTTCCGCCACCTGACGGCAAAAATCAGGATTGGCCAGGGCGCGATGAAAGCCCGCCCAGGCCGTGCGCAGCCGGCCCCAGAACGAGGTTTCCGATTGGATTGGTTTCTCCATAATGCGCCATTAGCATGCCCGGTCTTCCGAAAAAGGGCAAATTGGATTTCCACCCGTGATGAGGCGCATCCGCGCCGGGCCCCGGAGCGCGGCTCTGTGAGCCGCAGCGCGTCGAATCCAGACCAAACCTCGGCCAGTTGCCGCCCCCGTCTCCACCAAAGTGGCGGCAGGCGTCTCGCCTGCCGGAGTAAGCGGCCAGGCGCGCCTCATTCCCTCACGGTCTGAACGGGCAGGGACGAGAGGGGGCAGTTCGGGTTCGTTTCGCCGAAATAGCTGGCGGACCAGTCGTTTTCGAACAGCAGCACGGGATTTTTGCCCATGTCGTAAGCAATGCGCGCGCCCGTGGGCAGCGAGAGGGCGTCGAGGGTTTCCTCGGTCACATCGGTGGGCAGCCAGCGGACGACTTTCCACGGGGCGGCTTCGAGCCGGGATTCAGCGCCGTATTCGCTTTCCAAACGGAACTGCACCACTTCAAATTGCAGCGGCCCGACGGCGGCCAGCAGCGGAATTTTGCCGGCGGTGTGGCGCAGATACAACGCCTGGATGACGCCTTCCTGCAGGAGCTGGTCCAGGCCCTGCCGGAATTGCTTGTACTTGGCCGTGTTGGGATTGTGCAGGTGCGCAAAGGCTTCCGGGGTGAACCGGGGGATTTCCTTGTAATGAATCGAGGGATCGGTGGTGAGGGTGTCGCCGATGCCGAAGCCGTCATGACCAACCAGGCCGATGACGTCGCCGGGATAGGCTTCATCCACGGTTTCGCGCTCGTTGCCGAACAGTTTGTGGGAGCTGGACAGGCGCACCTTTTTCTCGGATCGCGAATGATGCACCGTCATGTCGCGCTCGAATTTGCCCGAGCAGACGCGCAGGAAGGCGATGCGGTCCCGGTGGTGCGGGTCCATGTTGGCCTGAATCTTGAAGATGAAGCCGGAGAAGGCGGGGTTTTCCGGGGCGATGTTGATGCCGGCCATGGTCCGGGCCTTGGGGGCCGGGGAATGTTTCAGGAACCCGTCCAGCAGCAGTTGCACGCCGAAATTGTTGATGCCGCTGCCGAAAAACACCGGCGTGGTCCGGCCGGCCAGCACCTCCGCCTCGTCAAATTCCTCACCGGCGATGTCCAGCATCTCCAGTTCCTCGACGGTCTTGCGGTAGGTCTCATCGTTGAGCTGGCCGCGCACGACGGGGTCTTTCAGGCCGCCGACCGAGACGGGGGCGCGGTACTTGCCGCCCACGGTGCGCTCAAACAGGTGCATCTGCTTCGTGCGCCGGTCATAGACGCCCTGAAATTCGAAGCCGTTGCCGATGGGCCAGTTCACCGGGAAGGCGCCGATGCCGAGCACGCGCTCGAGTTCATCCAGCAGGGCGAGCGGCTCCTTCATGGGGCGGTCGCACTTGTTCATGAAGGTGAAGATGGGCACGCCGCGCTGGCGGCAGACCTCGAACAGCTTGCGGGTCTGCGGCTCGATGCCCTTGGCGGAGTCAATCACCATCACCACGGCGTCCACGGCGGTCAGCACGCGGTAGGTGTCCTCCGAAAAGTCCTTGTGCCCGGGGGTGTCCAGCAGATTGATGCGGTAGCCGTCGTAATCGAACTGGAGCACGGTCGAACTGATGGAGATGCCGCGTTTCTTTTCGAGCTCCATCCAATCGGAGGTGGTGGCGCGCTGGTTTTTGCGCGCGGTCACGGAACCGGCGAGCTGCACGGCGCCGCCGTACAGCAGCAGCTTCTCCGTCAGCGTGGTCTTGCCCGCATCCGGATGCGAGATGATGGCAAAGGTCCGCCGGCGCTGGATTTCAGTTTCAATGCTCACAGAGCCGGGGAGCATACCAGAGATTGGGCGCGGAACAAGCGGGGAAATGAATCCCCCGCCGCCGCCCGCGAAACGCGGGAGAAAAATAATAAAACGGACATTTTCGTTACCTAGTAACGGGCCGGGGTACGGATTTGGGTTGACAGGGTTGCCAAGGTGTTGGGGTTGAGGCGGTTAAGTCGTGTCAAGAACTATTTCAAATTGTGAGTGTTTTTCGTTACTAGGTAACGGGAGCGGGGAGTAGCTGATGGAATTTCCAAACGTTTGAGGCGGAAAATCGGGGCAGAGCGGCGGATCTGCCCCACCAGATCATGGCAGGGCGGCGCTGCTGCGCCGCCCACTTCAATCTGCCGGCCAACGAATTTCATGCACACGTCCGGAATAGGGCCAGTCCTCCGGTCGCTCTACCAACCCGGCCCGCACCGGATTCTCGCGGACATATTGCCGTTTCTGCGCGTAGCTTTCGCCGTCCCGCAAACGATGATGAAAACCGCCGGCTTGAAAGATTCCCGTGTCCGGATGGGTTTTCGCAAACCGATCTTTCCAAAACCCCATCCAACGCTCGAGGGTGAAGCGCAAATCACGCGGCGCGCAAAACAGATGGAGATGATCCGGCATCAGCAAATGATCGCTCACCAGCCAGGCGGTCGCCGTATGTTCCCAGATGGTGTGCAGAGCGCGCTGCCCCGAGGTTTGCGCCAGCCAGCGCCCGCGTTTCTCGGTGCAAATGTTGAGGAAGACCCAGTTTGATCCTTTGAGAGAAATATGAACTCCCTTGGCCGGGGTTTGGCGGCCCGGTTCATCGAAAGGCGTTTCGCTCATGTGAAAATTCGTAACGCAAACCAAACGGATGCGAAAGAAATTTCGTCCCCCGCTGGCGCGGGATGACGGGAATAACGGGCAGAGCGGCAGCTCTGCCCCACCGGGTCTTGTTTCCGCCAATCACGGGCATTTTCTTTTTTCCAGGAGGCGTTACAATGGCGGGGTGTCCGAAACACTGCTCATCAACGAAATTTACCTGAGCCTGCAGGGGGAAAGCACCTTTGCCGGGCTGCCGTGCATTTTTATCCGGCTGACGGCGTGCGATCTGCGCTGTTCGTACTGCGATACGGTGTATGCCTACACGGAGGGGAAAAAACGGTCCCTGGCCGAAATACTGGCGCGGGTGGGGGAATTGGCGGCGCCGTTTCAGGATCAGCCGTTGGCCGGGGCCGATGGGGCGACCGGGGAGGGCGCCGGGCCGGCCGTCCGTTTGCCGCTGGTGGAACTGACGGGCGGGGAACCGCTGTTGCAAAAGAATTCCCTGCCGCTGATGCGCCAGCTCTGCGACGCGGGGTTTGCCGTGCTGCTGGAAACGAGCGGGGCGCATGATCTTTCCCCGGTGGACCCGCGCGTGCGGCGGATCATGGATTTGAAATGCCCCGGCAGCGGGGAGGCCGGTCGCAACCGGTGGGAAAACCTGAACTGGCTCAAGCCCACGGACGAAATCAAATTTGTCATCGGCTCGCAGGAGGATTACGCGTGGACGAAGGAGCAAATCCGCACGCGCGCGCTTGCGGGGATCTGTCCCTTGCTCTGTTCGTGGGTCCATCCGCTGACGGCGGAGCAGCGGAATCCGGCGCTGAAAGACGTGCCTGCCGGGCACACGCCGATCTCGCGCCGCGAGCTGGTGGAAAAAATCATCGCCGACGCGCTGCCCGTGCGGTTCCAGGCGCAATTGCACAAAATCATCTGGCCGCCCGAGGAGCGCGGGGTGTGAGGCAGCCGATGAAGACTGGAGAAACCCTGGAGTTGCTGCGGTCGTACGAATCGCGGAATGTGCTGTACACGGAGCCGGACGGCTCCTGGCCCATCGTGTGGGAACGCGCCCAGGGCGTGCAGGTGTGGGATGCGGAGGGGAAAAAGTATCTGGATCTGACGGCGGCCTTTGGCGTGGCGGCGGCCGGGCATGCCAACCCGGCGGTGGTCAGGGCCGGGCAGGCCCAGATGGCCAGACTGCTGCACGCGATGGGCGATGTGCATCCGCACGCGCCCAAGGCGTTGCTGGCGCGGGAATTGAGCCGGCTGACGTTTGAGCGCTGGCAGCGGAAAACCGGCAAGGTCATTTTTGGCAACTCCGGCTTTGAGGCGGTGGAGGCGGCGTTGAAAACCGCGCGGCTGGCCACGGGCCGGAAGGGCATCATTGCATTTGAAGGCGGGTATCATGGGCTCGGTTACGGCGCGCTCAACGCGACGCACCGCGACCATTTCCGGAAACCGTTCAAGAATCAACTCGGCGAATTCGGCCACTTTGTTCCGTTCCCAAAAACCGAGGCCGACCTGGCGACGCTGGCGGTTCAAATGCGGCGGCTCGCGCGCCGGGAACGGATCGGGGCCGTGCTGGTGGAACCGATTCAGGCGCGCGGGGGCATCCGGATTCCGCCGGTGGAGTTTCTGCCGTTCCTGAGCCGCTGGTGCGAGGAGCAGGGCGCGCTGCTGATTTTGGATGAAATTTACACGGGGTTTGGCCGCACCGGCAAATGGTTCGCCTGTGAATACAGCGGGGTGACGCCGGACCTGATTTGCCTGGGCAAGGCGCTGACCGGCGGGTTTCCGCTGTCCGCCTGCGTGGGCTGGGCCGGCCTGATGGACGCCGCCTGGCCGGCGTCGCAGGGGGAGGCGATCCACACCAGCACGTTTCTGGGGCATCCGGTGGGGTGTGCGATGGCCCTGGCCCAACTGGGCGAGCTTCGCCGTCTGAAACTGCCGGAGCGCAGCGCCGAACTCGGGGAATACCTGCTCCTCTTGCTGGGGGCGGAACTGCGGAATGTGAAACTGAATCTGGAGATTCGCGGGCTGGGGTTGATGGCGGGGGTGGAATTGCGCCGCCCCGATGGCCGGCCGGCGGTGACGGAGGCGTTGCACACGGTCAAAGCCATGCTGCAACGCGGTTATATTTTGTTGCCGGAGGGGGAACACGGCAACGTGATCGGGCTGACCCCGCCGCTGACGATCAGCAAGGCGCAGCTCAAGGCGGTCGTCCGCGCGCTGGCGGAGGTGTGGCTGTGACGCTCTCGGAAATGCGCGAATTGCTGGTCAAACGGGACATTCAGCTCACGAAATCGCTGGGGCAGAATTTTCTGCATGACGGCAACCAACTGCGGCGCATTGTGGCGGCGGCGGAATTGAAGGACACGGACCGGGTGCTGGAAATCGGGCCCGGGCTGGGGCCGCTGACGGAACGGTTGCTGGCCGAGGCGGGCGAAGTGCTGGCGATTGAGAAGGACGGCCGGCTGGTGGAGGTTTTAAACGAGCGGTTTGCCGGCGTTCCCCACCTGACGCTGCGGCATGACGACGCGCTGGTTTATTTGCAGCAGGGTCCGCACGACTGGCACGATTGGAAGCTGGTGGCCAACCTGCCGTACTCGGTGGCCTCGCCCCTCCTGGTGGAACTGGCCCTGTCGCCCCAGGGGCCGGAGCGCATGGTCACCACCCTGCAACTCGAAGTCGCCCAGCGCCTGATGGCCGGCGCGGACGATGAGGATTACGGGGTGCTCACGCTGCTGGTGCAACTGGATTACGAGCCGCGCGAATGGTTCAAAATCCCCGCGGGCTGCTTTTTCCCTTCGCCGGACGTGGATTCAGCCTGCGTGGTGCTGACCCGGCGGGCCGTGCCGTTTTTGAAGCCAGAGCAACGGCCGGTGTTTGTGAAAATCGTCAAGCGCGCCTTTTCGCAGCGGCGCAAGATGATGATGAAACTGCTGAAACAGGATTGGGCGGTGGAAACGCTGGTCGCAGCGTTTGCCGAGTTGAACATTTCGCCATTGGAACGGGCGGAGAAGTTGAGCGTGGAACAATTTGCGGAGTTAACCAAGCGCCTTCAGCCTTGAACGACGACCGCACCGAAATCCTTTGCCCTTTGTAGACATTTCATGGCATTCAAATTCGACGGCAGGGGCGAGGCGGTTTTTTCGTGCCGCAGGCTTCCAAGTCTGCTGTATCGCGGGTTTCCCAACCCGCAGACCGCTCGCCAATCAGGCGCGCCCGCCCCACGGACAAGCCCGCCGATTGGCCATCGGCCGGGCAACCGAACTCCCGCCCATCAGTGAGTATCAGCCGGCCCCCGTCCGTGCGCAGAGTTCTGTAGTGCGGCAGTCCTCTGCCGCTCTTGCGGGCAGGCATCCAACCACCCCGGCCATCCATCCCGCCAACCACCGGACGCTTCCCCGGCAGGGCCGGCGCTGCCGCGCCGGCCACTATTTGTCTTTCCCCCAGCCAGCATGCAGGATTTGGCAAAGATTTGCGGTTCCGGCTCGCACGGGCGGGCGGCAGCCCCGTCCCACCGGACATTCGTCCGCCCTCATCCCGCCCTTTTCCCCGAGCGAGAATGGTTCGCCGGTGGCTTGGACCGGCTGGCTGACCGATGCGGGCGACCTGTTGGCACGCTCCAAAAATGGTTGTCTAGTAGAGCGGATCCACGTACATCATGTTAGTGGCGTAGAGCTGGCCGACCGCCGCCGAGTGGCCGTCGGCAAACGTCACGTCACTGTTTTTGTTGTGGCGCACCGTCAGAAAATTGCTCGGAGTGGTTGCGGTGGTGGAATCAAACGGCTCCCACCGACCACATTGCACCACCCAGTCAATGCCCAAGGCCTTTTCAAGTGGTGGTTCGTCGGTCGGAACAAGCATGGCCACCGGCTCCACCACCATCAATTTTTGGGACGGTTGATGCACTTGGGAGGATTTGAAATAACAGGCTGGCTTTCCGCTTTGAATGATCGTGGTGAACCCCGGTGTCATCTGAGGAGTGCCTTGAACATTGAAGCTGGTCATTTCATAACTGAACAAATACGGTGAGCTTCCCCACGCACCAGATTGTTCATATTGCACCCGGTCTGTGTCAACTGTATCCATGGGACAACGAAACATGTTGGTGGAACCACCCGTGCCGATGGTGACGAGGAGCGTGCTGTGGTTCAACGGCATTGGGACGTTCCCATCCTGTGAGTTTTGGACGGGGTTCCGCCAGTAAATCCAATCCGCCAGCCACGGTCCATAGGTGTCGGCCGAGGCCGCCCCTGGGTAAACATCGTTATTGTCCCCCACGTAGATTATCATGGCCAGGCCCAGTTGTTTGGAGTTGTTGATGCACAGGGCTTGCTGGCCTCTGGCCTTGGCCTTGGCCAGGGCGGGCAGGAGCATGGCGGCCAGAATGGCAATGATGGCGATGACCACCAGCAGTTCGATCAGGGTGAAGGCCCGCTTGCGAGCCAAATGAATGAATGAGAATTGTGGTTTGCTCATAAATTTAACTTCCGGGCTTATGTGCAAAACTTACCCCTGTTTTTATCGCTGTCAACCCTGTATTTCAAACTCGGTCATCAGATGTTTGTATGACCCCAGCCTCCCGGGGACTGCGGTACATTGGAAAGTGGAAAGTCTGGCGGCCGGAAACGGGGAGAAGGGGGCCGGGGCGGGGGTGGGCGGCGTGGGCCAAAAAAAAGGCACTCTGAGGATTCAGAGTGCCCTGATGATGAAGAAAGAATTACTTGGCGCCCAGGATGGCGTCTTTGGCGGCCTTGGCGACGCGGAATTTCACGACGCGCTTGGCGGCGATCTTGATGGCTTCGCCGGTGGCCGGATTGCGGCCCATGCGCGCTTTGCGGTTGACCAGGACGAGCTTGCCCAGACCAGGCAGGGTGAAGGTGTTCTTGGCGTTCTTGTAAGCCAGATCCGCAATGAACTCGAGAATCTCGGTCGCGGTTTTCTTGGTAATGCTGTTTTTCTCCGCGATTGCAGCGGCGATTTGTGATTTGGACAAGGCTTTGGCCATATGTTTATTTATTAATGTTGTTGTATGACTACTGTCAGTGGCTTGTAAATAAAGGGTTTTTCGCAAATGACGCAACAAAAAAATCTGTTTTTTTTGCAGTGGATGGCGGAACAACACCGTTACAGCCTTACTGGCAGCGGGTTTTCCCCGGGTCACGCCCGGAAGAAATCATGCACCACGGCGGACACCCGCTGGATTTGCAACTCGGTCAATTCGGGGTAAATGGGCAGGCTGAGGCATTCGCGGGCGGCTTTTTCGGCCACCGGAAAAGCCCCCGGCCGATACCCGAGGCTGGCATAGCATTTCTGCAAATGGAGCGGGAGCGGATAATGGAGGGCGCAGCCGATGCCGTTCTTTTCGAGATGCTTTTTCAGCTCCTCGCGGCGGGCGTGGCGGACGACATACAGGTGCCAGGCGCTGCGGGCGTAACCGGCCTCGGCGGGGAGTTGCAAGGGGGTGTCCTTGAGCAGTTCGTGATAGCGATGGGCCACGCGGGTGCGTTCCGCCGTCCAGTGGGGCAAATGCTTCAATTTGACGCCCAGCACGGCCCCCTGGATGCCTTCCATGCGGTAATTAAACCCGATTTCATCGTGGTAATAGCGGACGGTGGAACCATGTTCGCGCAGGGCGCGACCGCGTTTCTCGAAGGCGGGCTCGTTGGTGAGCAGAGCCCCGCCCTCCCCGCAGGCCCCGAGGTTTTTGCCGGGATAAAAGCTGAAACAGGAAATGGCGCCAAAGGAGCCGACGGTCTGGTTTTTGTATTTTGCGCCGTGAGCCTGGCAGGCGTCCTCCACCACGGGCAGGCCGTGTTTTTTGGCGATGGCGAGAATGGGATCCAAATCGAAGGGATGACCGTACAGATGCACGGGCAGGATGGCCTTGGTGCGGGGCGTGATGGCGCGTTCCACCAGGGCGGGATTGAGATTCATGGAGCCGTCCTCGATGTCCACATAAACGGGCCTGGCTCCGACATAAGAAATCGCCCAACTGGTGGCGACGAAGGTGAACGGGGTGGTGATGACCTCATCGCCGGGTCCGACGTTGAGGAGCAGCAGGGCAACATGGAGGGCGGAGGTGCCGCTATTGAAGCCCAGGGCGTGTTTCGTACCGATATAAGCGGCGAAATCCTTCTCAAATTGCGCGGTGTCCGGTCCAAGACAAAAGGAGCATTTGTCAATGGTACGGGCAATGGCCTGGTCGAGGTCGGACCGGATGGCCCGCAATTGTGCTGGAAGGTCCAAATAGGGAACTGAGTCGCTCATGGCCTTAAAATAATTCAGGGCCCGGCTTTTGAAAAGCAGAATTAATGGCAGAATTAATGGCGGGGCCAAAAAAAATGTCTGGCCCGGCGGGCCGCGCGGCTCATACTTGGCGGCGTATGGCGGAAAACAACACAGTCAAAATTCCCGGGCCGGACGCAACCCTGTTGCCGGCGATGGAGAAGCGGGATCAGCTTGCGCGCCTCCTCAAGCGGCTGGCGCATGAAATCCGTAATCCGCTAAGTTCGCTGGACGTTCACTTTCAACTGCTGGAAGAGGACTTGAGCGTGCTGTCGCCCCCGGTGACCGCGCAACTGGCCTCGCGCCTGGCGATGATTCACGGCGAATTGCACCGGCTGGACAGCATCGTGGAGCGTTTTCTGAAACTGGCCGGGCCGTCGGCGCTGGAACTGGAGGCGGTGGAGATTCGTAAAATCGTCACGCACGTCTGCGATTTGCTGCGGCCGGAGGCGGCCACGCGCCAGGTGGAAATCCTGTCCGCAGTGGAACCGGAGCTGCCGCCGGTGACGGCGGATTCCGTCCGGCTGACCCAGGTGCTCCTGAACCTGGTGATCAACGCCATTCAGGCGGTGAACGGCCCCGGGCGCGTCAGGGTCAGCGCGGCCCGGGCGGGGGATAATCTGCTGCTGCGCGTCCAGGACACCGGGCCGGGCATTCCGGTGGAAAAACTGGGGGATATTTTTGACCCCTATTTCACGACCAAAGCGGAGGGCAGCGGGCTGGGCTTGTGGATCGGGCAACAGATCGCGGTGGCGCACGGGGGCGATTTGCAGGCGGAAAACGCATCGGACGGCGGCGCGGTGTTTACGCTCACGCTGCCGCTCACTCGAAAGGAACAAGCGTGGACAATGCCAAAATAAGAATTCTGGTGGTGGACGATGAAGTGGGCCTGTGCGCCGGTTTGCAGGAGGGACTGCAGCGGGAGGGGTACATCGTGGACGCCGCCAACGATGCGGTGGCCGCGTTGCGGCTGGCTGGGGAGAGCCTCTACAACCTGGTGATTTCCGATGTCAAAATGCCGGGGATGGACGGTCTGGCCCTGCTCGCACAAATTCGCGAGCGCAGCCACGACACGCTGTTCATCCTGATGACCGCGTTTGGCACGGTCGGGAATGCGGTGGAGGCCATGCGCCTGGGCGCCTACGATTATCTGCCCAAGCCGATTGACCTCAAACGCCTGCGGTTGCAGGTCCAAAAGGCGCTGGAATACCAGGCGGTGGTCGCGGAAAACAATGAGCTCCGATCCCGGCTGCAAAAGCAGTCCGAGCCAAACCCGCTGATTGGCGAGAGCGAAAGCATGCTGACGGTGGTGCGGTTGATCCGGGAGGTGGCGCAGAGCGATGTCACCGTGCTGATCGAGGGCGAAAGCGGCACGGGCAAGGAAATCGCCGCCCGCCTGATCCACACCCACAGCCAGCGGCGGGACAAGCCGTTTATCTCGGTGAATTGCGCGGCGTTTGCCGAACAATTGCTGGAGGCGGAATTGTTCGGCCATGTGAAAGGCGCCTTCACCGGAGCCGCCGCCCAAAAGCAGGGCCGGTTTCAGCTCGCCGATGGCGGCACGCTGTTTCTGGACGAGATCGGGGATCTCTCCGCGAAGGGGCAGGGCGATCTGTTGCGCGTGCTCGAAGACCGGGCTTTCCGCATGGTGGGCGGTTCGGAGTTAATCCGGGTGGATGTCCGCATCATCGCGGCGACGAACAAGAAGTTGCTGGCGTCGGTGGCCGAGGGGAAATTCCGCGAGGACCTGTTTTACCGGTTGAACGTCGTGCCCATTGTCATGCCGCCGTTGCGCGAACGGGCCGACGATATTCCGCTGTTGATCGGGCGCTTCTTCGAACAGTTTGGCACCCGGCACAAGCGCGGGGGCAAGCGGATGTCGCCGGAGGCGATGCAGCTTTGCCAGCGGTTCCCCTGGCCGGGAAATGTGCGGCAGTTGCGCAACACCGTGGAGCGCATGGTCATCACCTGCCGGACGGCGGTGGTGGAGGTCGCGGCGCTGCCGGATTTTTTGCGGGAATATGATCATAAACAGATCACGTTTACGGTGCGGCCCGGGACGCCGCTGGCCGAGGTGGAAAAGCTCCTGATCCAGCAGACCCTCACCCAAGTCACCAGCAATCGCGTGGAAGCCGCCAAAGCCCTTGGCATCAGCCGCCGCACGCTGCAATACAAACTCAAACTCTACGGCCTGCTGGACCCCGTTGCGCCCGCCGAGGGAGGGAGTTGAATTTGGGGCGGCACAGGGCAAATCTTTGCCATAACCTGCAAGAAACCGGGCGGTGATCCGGGGTTTTCCGCCAGGGCCGGCCAGCCGGTTTCGGGAGGGTTGCACGAAGCGGGGGTGGTTTTGTGCAGCTTTTGCACAAAATCGCCCCTGGCCTTTTGCGGGTGACCGCCGATTTGGCCGTATTCTCTTCAAAATTGGATGATTTGAGGCTTTCGGGCGGTCCGGGGGATCTGGCACGTCAATTGCAGAGGGTAGCGGCGGTTGTTTTAGGACAACCAGACAAACAACATTGAACGAATTAATATGAGCGAATCCAATACCGTTACGACGGGCACCCCTTGCGGCAGCACGCAGGCGGTCCAGCCCCAGCAGCAAACCAAATCTACCGCGACGACCCCGGCTCCGGCGCAGGGCGCCCCCCGCACCAACCCTCCGGTGTCGGGCAAGGCCTCCCGTCGGCAGCGCAAGCAGAGTTAAGCACGCGGGCAGTTGCCGGCAGGCAACTGTCCACCACCGGAACCGGTGCCGGTCACAGGATCGGCACCGGATTCCCGTGGGAGTTGATTTCGGCGGTGGCATGAGTGCCAGTGGATGATAGCCCGCCAGAAGTTCGAGTCTCCTGACTGCCGAAATCAGCTCCAACGGAACCGGCCGCCTTCACCTAAAAAACAACGACCGTAATTTTATATGCAAAACAAACATGACAAGTCCGAGACCGTGGATGTAAACGCGTTGATGCAAAAGATGTTCGAGCTGCAAACGCTGGAATTTGAAGAGACGATTCAACCCACCACCGAAAAACGGATTGCCGGTCTGCGCGCGAAAATCCCCGCCCCGATCCTGGCGCACTATGACCGCTTGTGCGCCAGCGGCAAAAAAGGCGTGGCGCTGTTGCGTCATCAGACCTGCACCGGCTGTCACATGCGCGTGCCCCTGGGCGTGGTGCTGGAACTCAATCGCGGCGAGGATGTCCGCTGCTGTGATAATTGCGGCCGTTACCTTTACCTCCGCGAGGACGAGGTGATCAACAGCGTTACGCCGTCGGAAACGCCCGTCGTCAAGAGCGGGCGCCGGCAACTGGTCCATGCCGAGTGAGATTTCAGTAGCCGGAATGCAGGGTTCCATAGCGGAGTACACACGGCCGGAGCTGATGATTCCACGGTTGCGGGAGACGGACCAGGCCGGAATCATCAAAGAACTCAGCCACCAACTGCATGACCACGGGGACATTGGCGATCTGCTGGCGTTTTATCACGCGGCGGTCAACCACGAGTTCCTGTGCAATTCCGCCCTGCGGACGGGCGTGGCCATTCCGCATGCCCGGAGCCCGCAGGTCAGCCGGCTGACCCTGGCTGTCGGGCGCACCAACCACCCTGTGATCTGGGGGGCCAAAGGATCCTGGGGGGTCACGCTGGTGTTTCTAATCGCCGTACCGGCCACGGATGCGATGGACCATCTTTCCCTGCTGTCGGGCATCGCCGGTTTGGTCCGCCAGTCGGACCTGCTGGCCCGACTGGGAGGGACGACGGACGCCCGGGAGATGTTTGAATTGCTGACGCAGATCAACCTGCCAATTCCCTGAGCAACGGGGGCTTTACACGGCGACGGCGTGGCAGCGCCGCCCTGCCATCCGGCGTCTTCGCTCAATAAATGAGTGTTTGATCCCGCAGCACAGTCCGGCCGAACGCCTCACGATTTCCTGTCAGGCTCTCAGTGACAAGACCGGCATCACCGGCATCCATCGTTTGCATTGGAGGCAGGTTCATCTTCACGCCAGGCAGGCTTGCCAACCCAGGGGGAACGGCGACCGGAAACCGGGACGCCCCGGGAATCAAAATAGGGACAAGCCCAGATTGACAATCGAAAGCGCCTGAAATATAAACGCTTTTATGAAAGCCATCAGCCTCCTCATTCTCGCCGCGTTGTTGATGTTTACCGGTTGCACCAAGGTCAGGGTTCTGAAGGGCAACGACCGGCTCAACACACCGGAAATTTACAAACCGCCGGTGGAGATCACCGTCGTCGCCAAGACCGACTCCACCAACCTGCGTCTGGCCTATGCGGCGGACCAGATCATCTTCAATTGGGAACTGGACCAATCGCAGTTGCGCGTGGATGGCGGCCCGGCCAACGGCCTGCACAAGGCGGGTGCCGGCCAAATTCCCATCGGCAAGTATGTGACGGTCCGTTGGGTGGTCACCCCCATGTATCAGGCCATTTATGTGGATGGCCAGCAGCGCTACCGGCATGATGGGGATTACTCCCAAATCAATCGGTGCGTGACGGTCTTTCCCGCCGAAGGGTCCACGGTTACGGTCAAATCCATCGAGGTAAAACGACTGGGCAAATGAGGACAAAACACCATCGGCGCCACGTCCCGCATGCCTTGCTCCTTGAGCCTTGAAGTTTGACCTTTCCCTGATCCTTGAATTTTGGAGTTTGAAATTTCAGCCCACTCTTACTGAATAAACGGGCCCGGCCAGGGCGTGCCGTCCACCGGCAGCGAGCCGTGCTGCATGAGCCAGATGCCGTCCGGGTTCATGTCGGTGACGGGATTTTCATGCCAGTGCCGGGAGGCGGTGTGGCCGTCCACAAATGACGTATTGCCCGATCCGCCGTGATAGGCGGCGGGATTGTCCTGAACGGTGGCGGCGTTGTAATCCGTGTTGAAGCCGATGAGAAAATGGGCGTTGTCCAGGGTCGCGCTGGATTCGTCAATGAACACAAAATATTGGGACGCGCCGGGAACGGCGCCCATCTTCCGGAAGAACGTGAAGTCGGTCAGGGTGGTGTCGTCCCCGTTCATCGCGCAATTGACGGAATAGCTGCGCACGCTGGCGGTGGCATCGCCGGGGCATTTGTAAACCTTTGTGTTTCCCGTGTAGCGCCACAGCAGGCTGTTCTTGATCAACACCAGATTGGTGCTGTCGGGCGGATTCTCGATGAAATTGCCGGCGCACCAGGATTGGTTCGTGCCGGGCGACCCGCCGTCATCCAGGACGATGGCATCGCCATTATCATCCGCATACATTTGCCAGGCGAGTTGCAACTGCTTGACGTTGTTCAGGCAATCCGTGCCCTGTGCCTTGATCTTGGCCTTGTTTAACGCGGGCAGCAACAGGCTGGCCAAAATCGCAATGATGGCAATGACCACCAACAGTTCGATCAGGGTGAACCCGCGCTTTGCGTTCATGATGGGAGGAGCTTAAGCCGGTTGGCGGGCAATGTCCACCCGGAGAACAGGGCGGGCGGGGCGGATCGTTCCACCCTCAGTAGTCAGTTGGCCCCCTCTGACGGGGACATGGGCAAACTCCAAAATTCAATCTTCAAGGAAAAATCAGATTTCAAGGATCAAACCCGTGCGGGTGCAGGCGGAGCCCGCACCTTATGGGCATCTGGTGCTGGCGGATCGCAGGTTTCCCAACCCACTGGACCGCCCATTTTCCAATCGGCGGGTCTGTTTGCGGGCCGGGCGCGCCAGGTTGACGAACGGTCTGCGGGTTGGGAAACCCGCGATACGGCAGACTGGGAAGTCTGCGGTACGAAAAAAACGCCCATAAGGTGCAGTGCGGAGCGTGGATCTTTTCATCCCGGCCTTCTCCCCCCGGAGAAGGGGAATGGGTGGGCCGGTGGTGGGCGGGCGGGGCGGATCGTTCCACGCTCAGTAGTCAGTTGGCCCCCTCTGACGGGGACATGGGCAAACTCCAAAATTCAA
>CAZUBG010000065.1:0-23373 GCA_964618545.1 uncultured Bifidobacteriaceae bacterium
CCAGCACCCGGCTGCGCGCCCAATACGGGTCCGTGCCGTCCTCAAAAATCACATACACGAACGAGAAGCCGTAAAAAGAATATCCGCGCACCACTTTCGATCTGGGCACCGACAGCATTTTCGTCGTGATGGGATACGTGACCTGATCCTCCACGATGTTGGGGGCCTGGCCCTCCCAGGGCGTGTAGATGATGACCTGGGTGTCCGAGAGGTCCGGGATGGCGTCGAGCGGAATGTGCCGCGCCGCATACACCCCGCCGAACA
Organism: uncultured Bifidobacteriaceae bacterium; assembly: GCA_964618545.1. Lineage (GTDB taxonomy): Bacteria > Verrucomicrobiota > Verrucomicrobiia > Limisphaerales > UBA11358 > UBA11358. The sequence continues at coordinate 265 of CAZUBG010000065.1, forward strand.
CCAGCGTCACGGCGGCCAGCAGCACGAGGAATTTGTTCCGCAGCGAAAAATCAATGATGCGTGGGAGCATGGTCGGTTATTTGGAGACAACGGGCACCAGGTCCATGCCGCACTTGGGACATTTGCCCGGCTCCTCGGAAATGACCTCCGGATGCATTGGACAAGTGTACAACTGCTTTGGCTTGGCCTCCGGTGCTGCCATCACCGGAATGAGCGTCATGCCGCACAGCGGACATTTGCCCGGCTTCTCCTCGTGGACACTGGCGTGTTCGGGCATGGGGCAGGTGTAATAAAGCACCTTGCCCCCCGGCTGGATTTTTTTCAGCTCCGAAGGCAGGACCGGCACCAGCGCCATGCCGCAGATCGGACAATTGCCCGGGTGATCATAAACAATGGAAACATGCTCCGGCATCGGGCATACATAAACCACGGCCTCCGTGGCGGCGGGCGTCTCGCCTGCCTTGGCCGTGGTGGCGGGCGTGCCGCCTGCCGTGGAGGGTTGGCTCGGAGTTTTTCCCCCGTCCCGGCCGTCCGGCCCGCGCATCTTTTCAATCGCCTCCTGCAACTGGCTTTCCGAATCCAGCAAAAACTGTCCGGACGTCACCACCCGCTCCCCCGCGCTCAGGCCGCTGATGACCTGGTTCATGTCGTTCTCCGCCTCCACGCCCAGCACCACGTCGCGCGCCGCAAATTTGCCGTCCCCCTCCGTTACAAACACCGTGTTTTTCGCGCCGCTGCGCAGCACCGCCTCGTCCGGCACCAGCACCGCCGAAGCCTCCAGTTCCGCATCAATCTGCGCGGAGACGAACATGCCCGGTTTCAAATAATAGCCCGGATTTTCAAACTCCAGCCGCACCCGGGCCGTGCGCGTCTTTTCGTCCACGCTCGGATAGATGAACGTCACCCGCCCGCGAAATTCACGATCCGGCAGCGAGGGAACCTTCACCACCGCCTCCTGGCCAAGCTGCACAAACGCCAGATCCTGTTCATAAACCTGTGCGATCACCCACACAATGCCCAGGTCGGCGAGCCGGTAAAGTCTCATGCCCGCGTCCACCATCTGGCCGCTGACGACGTTCTTTTCGATGACAAAGCCGTCCATGGGCGCGGACACCGGCAGCGTCCGCCGGGCGGTGTGGGTCCTCTCCAATTCGGTGATTTGCGCTTCCGGCACGTCGAAAAACCGCAGCTTGCCGGCCGCCGTTTCGCGCAGCGCCACCGCGCCGGCGTCATTGGTGCCGCCGGAATCCAGCGCCAGCAGGTACTCCGCCTCCGCGCTGTATAACTCCGGTGAATAAATCTCGAACATCGGTTCGCCGCGATGCACCAGCTCGCCCGTCGCGTCCACGTTCAGTTTTTCAATCCAGCCCTTGAACTTGGTCGTCACGTCGGCCAGCGCCGTCTCGTTGTAATCAATCGCGCCGACCGTGCGGATGGTCTTGCGCAGCGGCCCGCGCTCAATCTCCGTCGTGCGCAGGTTCATGTTCTGCCGCGTCGCCGCCTCCACCGCGATCGCCGCCGAAGACGCCGCATTCGTGTCCGCCCCCGTCCCCCGGCGGATGGGCGTCAGCTTCATGCCGCAGATGGGGCAGTTGCCGGGATGATCCTGAATGATCTGCGGATGCATGCCGCAGGTGTACAGCGTTTTGGTCTCCTCGCTCCGGGCGTCCGTGGCCGTCCACAGCATCGCGCCGAGCAGGATAAAAAGGGCGGACAATAATTTCATAAATCAACGGACCGTTGGGGACGCTTCGGTTTTCAGAAACGGCGCCGGTTCCGGCGGCACTCCCGCGACCAGCAGCGTGAGTTCCTGCCGGGCGATTTCCCGCTGCGTTTGGGCGCCGATTTCATCCAGTTGAAAATCCAGCAGCGCGCGCTCGTCGTCAATCACGTTCAGAAAATCCAACTGGCCCGACCGGTACGCCGCGCGCCCCACCGCCAGTGACTGCCGCGCGCGCGGCAGCAGCCGTTCGCGCAACAGGATCAGATCGCGGTCCGCCTCGCGGATGAGCCGGGTCTGCTCCGCAAAATCCACCGCCAGCCCGATCTCCTCCGCCGAGAGCCGCGCCTGCGCCCCGCGTTTGGCCGCCTGCGCGGCCGCGAGTTCCGCCGCCAGTTTGTCACGCCAGACCGGCAGCGTCATGCTCAATTGTGGATTCCAGACGAACGGCGACGCTTTCACATCCACCTCCCCGCCCGCCGAAAAGTCCGGGACTTTGTCCCGCTCCGCCACGCGCAGGCCGGCGTTCGCCACCTGGATTTCCGCCGCCAGTTCCTTCAGGCGCGGATTCTGTTTCAACGCCAGGGCGAACCATTCGTCGTCGCTCCGGTTGGTTTCCGTGAATTCCGGCAGGGCCGGCACCGGCGGGTCGGGTTGTTCCGCGTGCAGCCCGAGCGCCGCTTTGAATTGCGCCAGCAGCCACGGGCGCGAATCTTCCAGATCCGCCGTGTCGGTCTTCAGCTTTTCCTGCTCGATCTGCGCCTGCAGCACATCCTGCAGGGTTGCCCGTCCGACTTCATTTTGCGCCCGGGCCAGCGACTCCAGGCTGGCCAGCAGGGTGAGCGACTGCCGGTTCACCCGCAGCCGTGCGTCAAGATAATGCAGCGGATAATAACTTTTCCCCACCGCAAACGCCGTTTGCAGCACGGCGGATTCAAACTGATAATACTCGGCCCGGCTCTCCGCCGTGGCCACGGCGGCGCGCGCGCCCAGTTTGCCCGGGCCCGGCAGGTCCGCCATCACGCCGGGCATCAGCGACGACACCGCGTCGGCGACATAAAACTCGAACGTCAGTTTCGGGTCCGGCAGCGAGCGGGCCACCGTGATCTGCTCCACCGCCGCCGCCCAGTCCTCGTAGGCGGCGGCGACTTGGGGATGATTCCGCACCGCAAACCGCACGCAGTCGGGCAGGGTGGCGTTGGTGCCCGGCGCCGGCAGGTTGGTGTGGAGTTGTCCGCCCACCACCGCCAGATCCTGCCGCGCCCCCTTTTCCCCATCCGCCAGCCGCCCGCGACACCCCGTCACCAGCACCCCCGCAACCAACCCCGCCAAAACCAGCCGGCCGATTCGCTGAATGGGATTTTTAAGACGGCCCGCGTGGGGGTTTTGGAGTGCGGCGACAAGTCGCCGCTTTTGGATGAGGCGACACGTCGCCGAGTTGTTAAGTGGCGGCGCATCCTGACCCGTCCAACCGCAGGTTTGCAAACCCGCATCAGGGCAGACCTGGATGTCCGGGGTGTGCGGATGCGGGTTGTACCTTATCGGCATTTCCGGGTTTTCAAATCCAACGGCGGGAACGAGGCGGTTTCTTCGTACCGCAGACTTCCCAGTCTGCTGTATCGCGGGTTTCCCAACCCGCAGACCGTCCGCCAACCAGATGCGCCCGACCCACGGACCGACCCCCCGACCCGGAAATCGGCGATCCGGCCGGTTGGGAAACCTGCGGTCCGCCCGCACAAGCTGCCGATAAGGTGCAGGTTGCAGTTCTGGTTTCATTGCGTAGTCATCCTGGGGTCCTCATCCATCTCTGTAATGCGTCCCTGTGGCCTGCACCTTATAGGCATTTCCGGGTTTTCAAATCCAACGGCGGGGACGAGGCGGTTTCTTCGTACCGCAGACTTCCCAGTCTGCTGTATCGCGGGTTTCCCAACCCGCAGACCGTCCGCCAACCAGATGCGCCCGACCCACGGACCGACCCCCCGACCCGGAAATCGGCGATCCGGCCGGTTGGGAAACCTGCGGTCCGCCCGCACAAGCTGCCGATAAGGTGCAGGTTGCAGTTCTGGTTTCATTGCGTAGTCATCCTGGGGTCCTCATCCATCTCCGTAATGCGTCCAAGTGGCGGCCATCAGCACGCCCGCCGCCACCAGAAAAAGCCGGGCCCTGCCTCACAAGCGTTATTTCTTGTCCGCCGCGCGGATTTTGGCGAGGTATTTGTCAGGATTCTTGTCGAAATCCTTCTTGCAACCAGGGCAGCACAGCTTGACTTCCTGCAAATTGTTGGTGAAGACAAACGCCTTGCCCATCTCGCCGAGTTTCTCGCCGGAGACCGGGCAGGTGGTGAGCAGGTCGGGCTTGACCGCCCCATCCGACACCGTCGTGGCGGTCACCGCATCCGTCGGCGCGCTGCAGCAGGACTGGCCGACCGCCAGTTTGGTGGAAAACGCGGTGACAAGCGTCACGCCGAGCGCCCCGGCGATGAGGAGATAATAGTTCGATTTTTTCATGTTTTTATGATCTTTAACGGCTGTTGAGTTCAATTGTTTAAACCAAGATTATTTCATACTGACAAGTATTTTACCCCACCAAAACGGAAAACCCGCGAAATATTCTGCGAATTTCAAAATAATGATGAAAAAGCCCGCTTCGGCGGAAGGATTCACCCCCGCCCAGTGGCAAACAGCAGGCCGGGCAGGGGGCATCTCTCCGGTAGGGCGGTGCTGCCGCACCGCCCATTATTGGTCTTTCCCTCTGGCGTGTCCCTGCGGTCCTTTTGACTGTGCCTTGGAACCTTGGGCCCGCGCCCGGAACCGGAGCGCGGCTCTGTGAGCCGCAGCGCGTGGAATCCAGCTAAAATCCCGGAACCGGGTTCCTCGACCTTTGTCATGGGGGGAAGCCTCCGAAAAACAGGCTGTTCGTCGCGGAGCGACGTCCGATAACAGCCCGCGGTTTCAACCGTGGGGGGCGCGGCCCAAACCCCTCAAGTCCCAAAGGGACGACTAAAAATGACCGAACATCCGCAATTTTTCGGCCGCCCCTCCGGGGCTTGTTTGGAGTTGCAACCCCGCCCGCACTGTTTTTCTTAAAATATAATATTCCCCCTCTTGACAAGGCACCGTTCCTCTACAAGTGTTGAAGCAGTTGGTCGCAGCCGGTTGTTTTTTCCGGCTCCCGCCAGCCGCGGTTGAGGAGGGTGACGGACGGTTGCCGGCTTGCTTTCGCGCCCCGGTGCCACCCAATTCCCCCGGCCAAGACGGATGGCTTAATGCCCTCCGCAGTTCTTTTGCATCTTGAAATGGTGGCCGCCCGCCGCGAACGGCCAATATCGCAAAACTCCTTCACCCTGTACGCCGGGTCCCCTGACCCGGCGTCGGGGTCAAACCAAATCAAACCCTTGAGGCCCCCAATCAAAGTGAATCCGACCCAATCCGACCTTTGGTTGCGTCCGTAAGTGCTGTATTTGCAATAGGTTACGAAAGTCGGAACGGCCACTGTCAGCGGAATTGTCAGTCCACCGGCGGGTTGGTTCAGAACTCGCCACTACCTGACAAAACTCCGCTGAAACTCGCCCACAACGCGTTAACGCGCTGCGCCGGAACTGAGGCACGATTCATGACAAAGTTATGAATCAACGTTTCACCATGTTTCGGCGGGCCGGAGTTTATTACTCCCAGGACTCCGTCACCGGCAAACAAACCAGCCTGCGCACCAAGGACGAAAGCGCGGCCCTGACCCTGCTCCATTCCAAGAACGAGGCGTACCGCCAGCCCGTTCTGAATCTGCAAATTGCCCGCACTTATCTGACGGCCACCGATCCCGAGATGGCCCGGCGCACCTGGCAGGTGCCCATGGATGAAATGGCCAAGACCAAGACCGGCCCGACCCGCACCCGCCATGAAGTGGCGATGAAGGACAAGGCGTTTGACATCCTCCGCAACCTGCCCATTTTGGAAACCCAGTCGGCCCATTTCCTCCGAGTGTTGGAACTGGGCCGGGTTTCGACCAACGTTTACCTGCGGCGGATTCACAATTTCACCCTGGATATGAACTGGCTGCCCTGGCCCATCCTGCCCAAACGGCAATGGCCCAAAGTCCGTTTCAAGGAAAAGCGCGCCATTACTGCGGAAGAGCATCAGCGGATTATTGCCTTTGAACGCAGCCCGGAACGCAAGGCCCTGTATCAGTTGTGCTGGCATCTGGGAGCCAGTCAGGGCGACATTGCCAGCCTGCAAGGCGGGGACGTGGACTGGACCAGCGGCACGGTGAGCTTTGTCCGGCGGAAATCCGGGGTGCCCGTGTTGGTCCACTTGGGGGCCGAGGCGTTGAATCTGTTCAAAGACCTCCCGGCGGAGGGTTCGCTGTTTCCGAACTTGTCCGCCGTGAACGCCGCCGACCGGGCCGCGATCTTTTGCCAGCGCTGCCGCCGGCTTGGCATCAAGGGCGTGACGCTTCATTCTTATCGTTATGCTTGGGCGGAACGGGCGAAGGTGGCGGGCTACCCGGAACGGTTCGCCCAGGAGGCTTTGGGGCACAACAGCAAGGCGGTTCACCGGGCTTATGCCAAACGCGCCCTGATGAAAATTCCGTCGCTGGAGGATTACGAGAAGCGGATGGAAAGCCTGGCCCAGTCGGCCGCCAAGGCCGATTAATCGGCCCACCACCCAAGGTGGTGGCGGTCAGTGGGTTTCGAGGGCCGGGAACAAGCCGTTCTGTGATTCATTCGCCGAACGGCTTTTTTTCACATTCTGATTGCGCCAGTGTTGGTTGATGGCCGAGGTCATCTTGGCCAGCCAGGCGCGGTCCTTGGCATGTTCCAACAGGTCTGACGCGGCAAAAAACTTGATGGCGTTCGGCGCTGGACTGCCCAGCGGCTTGAGGAGGCGCGCAGCGACCAGGGCGGGCACATCATGCGGTTGGCAGTTCAGCACCCAGGCCGCCTGCTCCGCCGTCAGCCGGGCGGGCAACTGCCCCAGCAGTCGCAGAAATTCATGTTGATCCTCGCTCATCTCAGTTTTTCGGCTTCGTTCCGTGCGTTTACGTTTTATTTTTGGGCCTGATGATTCTACAAGGAACCCTGGTCCGGGGGCCGTCCACCCGCGCGCTGACGCGCGCGGGACGGACGTTCCCCCGGACCCAGGGGACCCACCCGGGCCCCCCAGGGCTCAACTTTCTCACACGGCACAGATGATTTGCCGTTTTAACCGCCCCACTGCGGATTGTCAGCCGTTTGGATGGCCAAACCGTGGTGGACAAGCCACTCTTAGGCAAGGCCCGGACTGTGGTTGCCCGCAGGCGGTGAGAGTCTCATCGCAAAGGTTCCACCCAGGGCGTGCCCGGACCACGAATGGCCGGCGCGACGATGCCCCCAGGCTTTCCCACCTCTCCGTTTTTTCGTGTGAGTTGACGGCGGCGTCTGTCGGAAATCGCGGTTAGCTTCGCAAGATAGACGAAACATGACCGGGACAGCGTCACTGATTCGGCCAGGGCGAATTTGCCCCGCTCGTAGTGGTTCGCGCCCTCGCGATCATCCACAAAGTATGCAGGCCCCGCCAAGAGCCTGCTATATGGCCGAATCTGTACCCGACCACCGCCGGAAACGAGTTGCCACACTCGCGCAAGACGGTGACAGTCAGTAATCCTGTTTGCGGATTGCGTCCCACCCAAAAGGCAATGGAAGTGGAACCGGCCGGTTGCTTCGCCCCGCTCACTCCGCAATGCCGTGAGCAGTTGGTGACGGCCCACGCCAAAAACGTCCGCTGAATCCCGCACCCAGGCAAAGGCCATTCCGAAGCATATTTTGATACATGGTAAATTTCCGGGGAAGGTAAGGGTGCAGAAGAATTCCCATGGCACCAACGCCAGGGAACACGCATAGTCTTGACGCGCCACGGCCTTCCGAATCTTTTCCCAAGATTCATGATCAGGCCGGGGATTTTTGATGCCGTGACTCATTTTAATACCGCAGGTTTAGTTTTTTCTGTTGTTGTCGGTTGGCCGTGGTTTGACTGTCTCCCCGCACTGGCCAAGTGCAGGAAGAAATTTTGAACCCTCACAGTAGTTGCCTCCACCTTTGAGGAGGCACCGCAGGTTTGGCCCAAGCCCAGGGGAACCCGCAACCGGACACAGACCGTAAATTGATTGATGTCTGGCAAATCCATAGGGTAAGTATGACAGGATTGCAGAAAACCCGTATCCGAGTAGTGGGCGAGTAGTGGGAGGGTAGTACCCGAGTAGTGGGCGAGTAGCGTTGGACGGGGGGGAATTTTATTCCAGATTTAGCGAACTTCGGAGGCTGCGGCACCAATTTAAACTGGTCCTCCGGGGCACTGCCGAACAGTTCCAGTCAGCTCGCAACCCAAGCGCGTCGGATTTATCCGCAATGCTGACATGGCTGGAATAAAAGCGGGGCGGAGCGAATGGATCGTACTTTCATCTTTTTGAATTATAATTTAGCCAGCGCCTTCCACGCCGTCCCGTCCCAAAATTCAGCCTCGTCCCGGGCGTTCAACCGGGCGGGAACGCCCACGGAGCGGAGCGCCGCCACGGAAATGATCTTAAACCCTCGGGCATCCGTGATTTGCCGCCGCCAAATGTCCGGCACCGTGCGCGGCGCATTTGCCAGCGCCACCACCGTCACCCGCTCATGCAAATGCCGCACCACGATCCTCGCCGCGTCCTCCGGCGAGGACTCATGCCGGATGCGCGGATAAAACTCCTCCCACAATGGCCGCCGCCAATCGAGACCTTCGCCCGCCAGGCCCGTGATGGCCGGGGCCAGCACGTCCTCGCGATACAGCGGGTCGGCCAACGTCCAGTTGATCAATTCGCGATTATAAACCGCCAATTCCACATGATCCAGCAACACCCGCAACTTCACCCCCGACCAGATCGGTTGCGCAGCCAAAAACTCAAAATCCGCCCGGTCCTTGGGCTGAACCAAAAACCGCCGCACCAGCACAAGCGTCTTGCCGCTGACCGGGAAATGCGGCGGGACCAGATGCAGGGCGGTGTCAGCCAGAGCCGCTGTTGCCAGAATGGCGGCCAGCCATGGCAGGACGGAACTGCTGCGCCGTCCCAATCTCCCCGCTGGCGAGCGCAGCGATGCTGGCGATATTCTCTGCTTTGCGGTTAAATCCCGTTCCCGCCATCCACTTTCAGCTTTCTTCCTCAAAATCCATATTCCCACCCACCCCATCGCCGGAAGCCAGAACACCCACAACCCCGGCGCTTCCGCCTGCCATTGCGCGATGGAATGATAATTCCGCCAGGCATCTGGACCGGCCAGATGGGTCAGGCAATATTCCCCCACGCGGTGAAAAACCACCCCGCGTTCCGGGTCCAGACTGTGGGACAAACCCGCCAGGATACGCAAGGTCACCGGCACGCCGTTGGTTTGCAACTGTGTGAAAAGTGACCGGGTTTCCGCCAGAGGAAAAACCTCATCCTGCTCGCCATGAACCACCAGCACAGGGCAACGTAAATGAGGGTTTGCGATCCGGGGTTGGTCGTCCGAAGGAAGTCCTGACCCGCTAATTTGTACAAGCAATTGAGGTTGCTGCGCCGCAAGTTGCAGCGCAAAATTCAATGTCCGTTCCGCCCCCAGGCTGAATCCGACCCAGGCAACGGCATTCGTATCCGCCCACCCTTGCCCGCCCAGATACAGGAGCAACGCCGACCATTGGGCATTGAAGGTCGCCGCATTCGTCTCGTCATAATCCAGGCTCACCGTCGCCAGGCCGAGTTCCGCCATTTGGCGCAAATCATTGCCATCGGTCATCAGACTGCCGCCCGAGCCGTGCGCATAAACCACCACCGGAACCCGCCGCACCGGTTTGGGCAGGACGGCGACACAATGGAACGAACCCCGATCCGCCGTCTTGAGCGTAAACCACCGGCGGGAAAACGGGTCCTGCGCTTTGGCCCAGAACATCGCCCCGAGAAACAAGAGCAACATGAAGATCGGGAATCCACCGCCGCCAAGCCCCTTCCGCACGAGAGTGGGAAAGGGGAATTTTGACCACAAAGAGCGCAGAGATGCCCAAAGCGCCAAGCTCAAAGCTTCCAGCCTTGGTTTGTTCTTTTGTGCGCCATTCATTGTTCGCGTATTTCGAGTATTTCGCGGTTAAATAATTGCGGTCTTAATCTCTGTATTCTCTGCGTTCTTTGCGGTTAAATAATTCTGCGGTGGGACGGCTCCCAGCTCCAACAAAATCCAAAACGTCGCCGCCGTCGGCAGCTTAAACAATCCTCCATCAAACCAAAACCCCACCAGCAAAACAATGGCCCCCGCGTGACAAGTTGTTTGAAGCCAGTCCAATTCGCAAATATCTGTTTCCAGCTTTCCCGATTTCTCGATTTCCGCTTTTCGTCCCAAAGTCATCCAAACATACATCGCAAAACACCCCAGCGCCGGAAACCCCAGCGTCGCGCCGAGCATCAAATAATCATTCATTTCAATAGCGACGCTTTCGGATAATCTAGGCACCAAATATAAATGCTCGTAAAGCGATTCCGGTTGGCTCCAGTTGGTGCCGAACAACGGATGCTCCGCCGTGATTTGCAAGGCACCTTCCCAGGCTGCCACCCGGTTTCGCCACGAAAAATCCACCGGATTGACCGCCGACAACGCCCGCCGCATCAAATGCCACTCCGCCTGCCGAAATTGCCAAAAGCACAATATGACAATCGACAACAAGATTACCGACAAAAGAAGCTCATTCCTCTTCAACCACGAAATCCACTGCAACCCCGGCTCTCCGCTTTCCGCCCCCTGTTGCCAGATCCCAGCTCGCCACGTCAAATAAATCAACGCGCATCCCGTGGCACACCACGCCCCCCGGCTATAACTATGCACCAACCCACGCCCCATTAGTAATGCCGCTAAAAAAAACAAGACCGCAAAAGAGACCCTCTGACGAACGACTTCTGGCCCGAAATTTTGGGCTTTAGACCTAAGTCTTTGGACCGCTTGGCCCACGGCCAAAACAATCCCCGTTCCCATCATCAGCCCGAAAGAATTGGGGTTATCCAAAAGGCCAACCCAGCGCACATGACCGTGATAACCAAAGAAACGACCGGAATTCCCATTCCAATTCCAAACCGAAGCCATTACCAACAGAGTTACCAACATGGAAATGATAATTATCGTAATTCCAGCTTCCGCTCCCCGATGTACGGGTTTCTCCGTCCGTCTTCTGACTTCAAATTGTGCCCACAAAGCAGCCCACAGACCCAAGATGGGACCACCGATTAAAATTAACGCATCCGTGTATGGTTTATAATTAATCGTGTAAAAAATCGCAAAGATAAATAATATAAAAACCACGCTGCGACTTGGCTTTGCTTCTTTGAACTTAAGCCTAGTAAAATTACCTTCCATCCGCAAAAGTAGAAAGAAAGAGGCGATAGAATAAAGCCACAGGCAAATAAAAACAATCCTCTCCTCTTCTGGATCGTGAAAAATGGCAGCAATTTTTCTGTCGGCTGAACCCGTAAAACCTGCGGAAGAAAATAGAACCCCGTCAGCAAACAAAAACGCAAACAAAAAAAAGGCAACAACCCCGATTTTAAAAACCGTGGTAGTTGATTTGCGCATCATCCCCAAAAGAGTGGTGTACGTAGACTATTGAGTGGTTGTTAAAATGCAAAACGAGGGGGCGATGATTCGACTTTGTTCACCGAACTATTGCCTAAAAATAATTGTATCGGCCTTCTTTTCCTACACGAAAACGGGCTCATCGGAAAAGTTTGTACCTAGTCTGAGATTGACGACCCTGCACCTGCGAGCGGCCAAGGATGACTGTTGGTGCATTTTAGCTTTGGAGCAGCATTCGTCGGTCCCGGCCGGACATGCGAATTGGCACGGCCCAGAGCGGCGCTTTTAAGGGTGAAAAACACAGGTATCTGTTTCACATTTAATTATTAGTCAATATTGAAAGAATTCTTCTTTGCTATTCCCTTTGAAATAATTAGTTGCTGGGACAAGAATAATTAACATCTTTATATACGCCACTATAATTTGTACTCGTGGCTGTTTCCATTTCCCCACCATTGAAATAGGTAAGACCAAGCCACCCACCGTCGCATTGGTATGCATAATGTGCCCAAATACAACCTTGCTTATCGTAATTTTGCTGTTGACAATAATAACAATTCCCATTTGTGCCGCAAAGCCACTGGGTTTCACTTGCAGCTCCATCATAGTCTTGCTGCATGCCGTAATCCGTTGTATAGCAGTCGCAGGTTATCGAATTTTCATCATCAGGCTCACATCCGACTCCTGTAATAGGATTGCCGCATTCGATACACCAAACATCATGTGGCGCACCAGTTGGTCCGCCATTATAGCATGGTTGTTGAGAATATCCTGGACCGACTTCAGTTGCAAAACCAAGGTATACTGCCGTGGTTAAACTGATTAAACAACCGAGGACTACTATGCATTGTTTCATATTTATTATTTGATTTAAGTACATTGTTCAATGTTATTATTATTAGCTGCTTTTTTCACTAAAACGATAGAGCAAAAAAAATATAACCGCTAGGCCGGTCGATATTCCAACAACAAAAAACCGAATCTGAGGCTTTTCAATATGAAAATCTTCTGAGTTGTGATTTGTTGGTGTAAATTTTTGTGATGAATTGTACAAAACACTGCGTTTACCGTTTGAAAGAACAACTATAGTTGCCATATTCGTGGACAAAAACTTTGATTCTGGATCAAAAGCCTTATCGAAACCGCCGACGCTACCATACTGTAATTCCTCAATTAAAAAAATTTCACTACATTGCGATGCATTTTTACCCAAAATAATTTTGATTGGAATTCCGAAAGGAACATTTGAATTAGTGGAGTATTCATAATAAATAACCTTATTAAAGGCGTTCATTTTCTGAATCACCCCGTTTTCAATAACAATGCTACCAGGAAGGTTGGTTAAAGTTGCCTGATCACTTAATCGTTTCACTGTCACTCCATCTGCAATATGAAATGTAAATAATGTTGAATTTGTTTCATTCCACTTGATAGTCCCACGCTTGGCAGTAAAAGATGATATGCCGAAATTACGAAGTGTATTTATTATGTTTTTTGATGTTTTTACACCAAGAGTGCAAACATTTGCGACTGAATTGGATTTGTATGATTTATTAATTTCAAGGCCGCTGTCAATCTCCCAAAAGCAGTCGTTGTTTTCGCCATAAAAATTTGAATTTTTTGGTCTGTTTTCAATTGATATGGGTGTAGTCGGATCTTCATTTAAATCATATTCTCTCAAAAAAAAGCCATTCGTACCAATCTCAGCATAATAATGATTTTGATTTCCAGTATGACAATCAATTGTTGTAAAGCGCAACGATTTTATTGGGTCTGTATTATTTAAGTGATATTTAAAGGCATCAACACTTGGGGTCTGGGCATACAATACTGAAAATTTTAGCAAGCAGCCCACCGCCAAGACGATTTTGAATTTTGCCTGGATGCTTTTAAAAACGAGCCTCGCATATCCGCAAAAAACTTCTCGCCTTATTAACGTATATAAATAGCTTTTAAATTTGTTTTTTATTTGCATGTAAATTCACTTTTGAATGACGAGGGTTAATTTTTTTGTTGCTTGGCTTGTTTTAAAAATATAGAAGATTCCAACATAACTTCCAATAATTAGGTAAGCTAGAACAAATTCCATTAATTCATCCGCTGCTTTCGTTGATATATGTATTTCCTGTGTTAAATTTCCAAGACAAATGCAAGGCTTGCGCCATCCCGCCTCGATCATTCCCACTCGATAAATAAGAAAACTTGTTGCAACCCATGCTAATATAATCAATTTCAAACTTGATTTTATTCGGCTATAACATAAAATTGAGATAATAATTTCACCCAAGCCCGAAATTAACATGAGTGACCGAAAAGACATCCCAAAGACTGGATCTGGTAATATTAGTATTTTAGACGATCCAAACCCACTAATAATTTTGGCCAGACCTGTTGCCAGTAGAATTATGCTGGCAGAATAAATAAACCACTTTGACTTGTTATTATAATAACTTGTAGTGCACATAGCGGCATATTACATTGACTTCTGATTTGCAATCATTTTATCTTTGTTGAACAAGACAATCACATCTCCAGTAAAGGGGGGGGCAGTTCTTGAATTTGCCATATTATGCACAGTATGAACCGCAATCCCTTTTCTTTCGCTTGGACTATCTAGACCAACTAAGTTTCGGGGACGTTTTGTCAAGGAGGTTCCAGACAACACCTTCAGACAGGGTCGCGGTATCACCTGTGACATTTGGAAGCATCTATTGTCCACTCCCTTGCTTTTGTCACCCGTTGAAGTTTTTTGCCGTTCGTTCATTGATTTACTTTATTAGTAAATCACTGTCGACCTGCTTTTAAAAGTGCAAAGAGCCATCATTTTCGGACATTGTCCATCTTTTTCGGCCAGTTACAGCTTGGTCGAGTCATTTAAAATTGTTTGCGCAGAGGGACAGACACCGGTGAGACTTTTGTAATGGCGGCTGAAGTTGGAGGGCTGCTTGTAACCCATGCAGGACGCCGTTTCCTTGACGGATGAGCCGTCGCGCAACAACTCAAGGGCGTTACGCTGACGTTGCGCGGCCAACCATTCCCTGGGGCATTTACCAATTTGCTTCAGGAAATGCCGACGCAGCGTCCGTTCCGATACCCCGCAATGCTTTGCTAAAACCGACACGGACCAGTTAACCTGCTGCGCCAGTTCCGGCCAGTTTTCAATATGGTTGAGTTTGGTGTTCATGATTTCGATAATATGATTTCCTTTTGGCAATGCGGACAGGGAATGTGTTGCCCCAGCGCATAATCAGGAAATCCGACGTGTCCCTCGCAAGCAGGGCAGGCCATTTTCAAGTTGACCGCCTTTTGCAGGGTGATGATGGCCCGGCAGTGCGGACAGGGCATTTGTTCACCAAACAGGTTGGTGGAAAATTCAATGTGCCCGCCACATTCAGCACAGGAGATTTTTAGAAAGCGAACATGGGCCGGGAATTGCTCGCCGGGGGACAGGCCGGATACCGTCGCTACTTTTGACAGGCTGGAAGCCTGTCCCACCTTCCTCTTGCGCAGGCAGGGTGTCACCAACGCCGCATAACTCCCAAAAACCAAGTAATAGGGCACGAGGTCCAAGAAATCTCCCGGTAGTCCGCGTGACCAGCGGAGCGGGTCTGTGAGGCTGCCCAAGCAGGTCGCCTGTGGGTGGCAGTGCATCCAAACCAAGCCGATTTGATACACCACGAAAGTGGTAGCCAGCCACACCAGCCAGACGGTTTGAAGCAGGGTATTCCTGCCGAATAGGCAAAGGCAAGCCACCACCAGTTCCATCAGGCCCGCCGCCAGGATCGCGTGCCGGAGCGGAAGGCCGAGCATGGGATCCGGCAGCGCCAGCGCCTGGGCGCTGCCCGCCGCGATGACCAAGCGAATCAGCGCCCCGCCAAGCAGGATGCCCCCGGCGGACAGGATGTAGAGCTTAATCCAAAAAGGAAGATGCTCTGCTGCAGAACTGCGGACGCTGACGCGTTCGTCAGACAGGCTGGAAGCCTGTCCCACGTTGCAATCCACATTTAATGAGTTGGTTTTCATTCTTCAAAGATAAACTGATCCACGGCTTGGGCGCGTTCGAGTTTGGCCGCTTTGCCAATGAAACGATGAGCTTCGCCGGGGGAAATGAGATATTCGACCATGACACCGTCTTTGAGGGAATCTTCCTGATATTTTTTAAGGTATTTGTCCTCGTGTTCTTCGCCACCGGCAATAATCAGAATTTTTGGCCGTTTCTGGCTGCGAGCTGAATTCGAGAAATCAGGCAATCCGGCTGGATTAAGCAGGATGACCCCCTTCCATAGGCCCGGTGTTTTTTCAACCAGTTCACTCAGGTATCGGGTTTCCGCACTGGAGCCAAACAGGTAAACCTGCTCAGGATCAACCGCCGGGTCCAGCTTCAGCTTTTGATAGACGTTCAGGACATTGGTTCCCCATTGTTCGATACCGCCATACCAACTGTTGCGCTCCACAATCACCACATAGGCCCCGCAATCGGCTATGGCGGACTGGAACATGGGGCCGTGGATGGCATCGTAAGACAGCGTGTCGGTAATCACCAAGGGGTACTTTTTATGGCGGTCAACGGTGGCCGGTGGATAAATGAGGCAGCTTAACGATGGCCATTTGATAAAGCTGCGAAATGGGGGGATGCGTTTGGCCCCTTCAAACGGATGATCCGAATAAGCCACCAGGGACTGATATTTTCCTGTTTCGAGGTCATACTGCCAGAGGCCGTTCGCCGGCTCATTGCTGACGACACCCGAAAACGACAGTTTTCCGCCGCAGGAAGCCATCTCGAACCAGTTGACATTTCCCTGGTCAAACAGGCGGGCTTTCTCAGTACCGGTGCCATCCGCCAATACCAGCTCCTGATGCCCGGATTTTCGGCCAAGGTAGGCAAATTCATTGGACCCAACCCATTGCGCGTCCCGGATGAAGT
This sequence comes from uncultured Bifidobacteriaceae bacterium, assembly GCA_964618545.1. Classification (GTDB taxonomy): domain Bacteria; phylum Verrucomicrobiota; class Verrucomicrobiia; order Limisphaerales; family UBA11358; genus UBA11358. Next base: position 16,504 of record CAZUBG010000065.1, read on the forward strand.
CAGCCTGGACCAGTCGGGACAGGCCGGTGTTAAAATCGTATCGCCACAGACTGGTCCCCGCCCGGCTGTCCGCACGGATCAGCAACTGGCCGGTGGTTTTCGAACGGGTGAAACCGGTGATTCCGTTCATTTTGGGATCAACCCACACCAGCGGGCTTTGGGCGGTGATCACCCGGCCGCCAAACCATTTTCTAGAAAGATACGTTTCGATTTGCTGTCGTTCGTCGGTGTTCAGGGCCCGGTCATAAATCAGCAACTCCGCAAAATCTCCGTCTGAGGCGGCCGTCTGCCGGGCATCGCCGCTCTTCACCCGGCGAATGCCTAGTTGCACCTCCGCGTCGGCCGTGTGAAGGGCCAGGGTGACCGCGCCTTTGAAAGCGCCATTGACAAAACCCCTTTGCGTGATGCCGTCATCCTCAACCGATAAAATATGCCACTGCGGCGCCACAGCTTCCAGACGGTTGTCGGTCACCATTCCCGCAGGCAGGTAAAGCGCATCGTTTTGGTCACAGAGACCGAAATAAGCCCCCTGGGTGCCCGCATCCCCGGCGCTGATCAGCATGGATTTGTTTCCGGCCCGGCGCATCACCGCAAACAGGGTTCGGGGTGACGATCCGGTAATGCCCAAACGCCGACCGGTTTTCAAACCCGTCGCATGGTTGATCGAACCGGCGTCGGAAAAATGGATCGTGCCCCGGTCATTCAAAGCCCTCAAACTGTCCGGAGCGTTATAGGTGGGCGGAGGCCCGTCGGCAAAGGCCGTATTCTGGCTAGGGCTCAAATCGGTCAGCCGGTTCACCGGCGTTTGGTCAGGCTGTTGCAAGGTCGAGGCATCCAGCCACAACGTCAGGCCATCGGTCGGCAACGCGGCTTGGGTGTCCGGAGTCGAAGGTAAAAACGGACTGCCTGATTGAGCGAGGCCGGATGCGTCCAGCGGAATGGTTTTGGGAGTATCAAAGGTCAACGTCGCCACTCCGCCGGTGACAGAACCGTAACGGTTGGCGACGATCACATCGTAATCACCCTCCTGGCCCGCCACCGTCGAGGCCACGCTGTAGGTCGCATTCGTCGCATTGAGCAGGTTCGTGCCGGCATGACGCCACTGATAACTCGGATGCCAGCCCCCGGCCAGGAGGCAAAAGCTGGTCGGCTGCCCGACGGTGACAATTTTATTGACGGGAGCCGGGCCGGGAAGCACATAGACATTGGACGCCTGAATCACTTGAATCCCCGCGATGCCCAGCCATCGGTCATTTCCAGATAACGGGAGGCAGGTGAAAGTCTGGCTCCGGTTGGTCAGTCCGGGGAAAAAGGCGAAGTCCGCACCCGGAAATTCGGTGCCGTTGGTTTGCGTGGCTGGTAAAAACAGCGCGTTGGAGCCACTGACTTCCGCCGCCCCCACGGTGCTGAAATAATAATTGGCCACCCCGTCAGAGATGCGGCCATGCCGGCCGCCAACCTCAGAACCAAAATAGACGACCACGTCGTAGTGGGTGAAGGGAATACCGGTGAGCGAAACAAATGAATTAGTGATCGGAGGACCCCAGGCTGCCGGACCGGCATGCAAAAAGCCGTTCAGCAGTTCCCGGTTGTAGGAACCATCCGCATCCGGTCCCACATGATAGCCCACCAGGCTGGCGCTGTTCCAGGCGGCGTAAGTTATCCCCGCGCCGGTCACCGTCCCCGCACTGTCAAACAAGTTTTCCACAGTCACGCCCTTGAACTGCACCTTAGCGGAATTTTCCGCCCAAGTATCGTTCCAATTTGGCGCGGGAGCCACGCCCGACACGGTGTCGGGGACTGGTCGGCCGCTGTTTTCAGCCGCGTTATCAAACCCCCAAACATTATGGCTCCAACTGATGATCGAGTCGGGCACCAGCGGGGTGACCGGCGGCACTGGGTCGGTTGTCCCAGCGGGATACTCATCAAGATTGAGGCGGCAAATCAGACCATTTTGCAGCCAGGCAATCGTATGGGAGTCCACCGCTGTCAAACTGGAAATCGCGTCATTGCAGGGCAGTTGTCGCTGAAGCCACCGCCCGTTGATCTGCTTCCGGACCCAGTAAAGAATGTTTCCCTGTTCCACAAAAGCAAACTGGGTGGGAGTGAGCCAGACCACTTGGGAAACCGCACCCACTCCGACCGTCAGTTCCGCCCGCCCATTGGTTGATTCCACCGGACAAATGACCAGCTTGTCCTGCATGGTATAAATAAACGAACTGTCGTCCGGCGACCAAGCCCAGGCCCGCAGATCATAATCATCCCTCCAGTAACCCAGCCCGTCCGGTGCGGAGACAACCTCGTGCGGTTGCCTGTTCCCGGTATCGCACAAATATAACGCGCAGCTTCGGAGTTCCGTCGTGGCCACATAAGTAAACCGGTGGCCATCGTGGTTCATCTGCGGCTCCCCATAGAAGGTGTTGGCCGCGCCAAAGGCGGCGGCGATTTGCCGGCGATGGCCGGCCCGGCCGATCTGCGCCTGGACCAGCAAAACTCCGATGAACAAAATCACTGCAACGCTGATCCAGGTGCCGGGAGACCTCGCCCACCCCCGCCTCATGAACCGGACACTCCGTCCCAGAACGCCCCGCCGCAGTGATGTCAGCCCTGATTCCAGCATAATTTAGTCCGCTTTGCGGATGGTCCAGATGTTGAGCGGTCCCTGGGAAACGCCCGCCTGCAGTGGCGAGGCCAGCTCGACATGGCCATCCAGCATCAAATAGTTGTACCGGCCGTCGTGGATGCGGACCCCGTCATGCAGGAGTTGTTCCAATTGCTGCCCGGAACTGCTGATGGCCGCCCACCGGGTATCCTTCAGGTTGTTGTCGGCATTGATCAGTTCGGTCAAAACCAGCGTGCCCGCCGGAGACGGGATCAAAGAGCGTTTGACCATGGCCAAAAAGTCCGCGTTGGTGGCGGCCATTGTCACAGCCGACTCGCCCAACAATCTGGGCAGGTTTTCCTGGTTCCAGACCAGCCCAACCCCGGTGGCATTGTTCGATCCCGGCGGCCAGTTGTCCGATTGCATATCGTGGGCAGACATCGTGTAACTGCGGGCGCGCGAATGGTTTAGCCGGTCTGAAGGACACCGGAACAAGGGATCAACGCCATTCTTTACCAAAGAGCGGGGCAGGTAGGGGGCAATCGGCATGTCCCAGGCGATCCGCCGGGACTCAATCGCGGCGGGCGGCAGGGCCTCATTATGGTCGTTCCCAAAACTCTGCATCGCCTGCCCCAAAACCTCCAGGTTGGCCGCACATTTCGCAATCCGCCCCCGTTCACCAATTCGCCCCAACCCAACCCACGCTGATAAAAGCACCACCAACCCGATCAAGACCATCAGATCCAGCTGGGTAAATCCGCTTTTCGGTTGGTTGGCCATGGAAGATAAGCAGTTCATTTTCACCACCAGAATACCGGGTTTTTGCTCATCGGATCCGTGCGCACATACATCAACATGAATTTGCGCCATTCGGCATGCCCATCCAGCATCCCCACGTTGCCGCCCGTCGGCATGATTTTTTCCAAATGCGCCGTCTGGTGTACTTTTGGGTAGCCGCCCTTGATATCAATGTAAGTATTCAGCCATCGATTCACCTCATCCGCATCTCCGGGTTTTGAAATGACCGCATCCGCCATCAGAATCCGCTCCGAGCTCGACTGCGGGGGGTAGGTGATGCCCCGACTCCTGTCAATCATGGACTGGGGAAGCATGCTGGGATTCTGGTTGGTGGCCGTCACGGTCGCCGTCCCTGGAAAGGTCATGGCATAACCCACCACACGGTAAACATTCGTTTCGTAATTCCAGAGATTCAGGTTGTCCTGATCCGAAAAGTCCGAACTGGGACAATAGAAAAGCCGCTGACTGGCACCATTCTGAACCATCGAATCCCCCACTTTCCACGGCACGTCCCACGCCCAGCGGCCCGCTGTCACTTGGGGGAATTTGTCGCCATTGCCATCCGCATACATCCGCAAAGCCATGTCAATTTGCCGCACATTGCTCAGGCATTGGATACGTTTTCCGCGCTCCTTGGATTTGGCCAGCGCCGACAGCACCAACGCCGCAAGAATGCCGATGATGGCGATGACCACCAGCAGCTCAATCAAGGTAAAACCTCCGCGCCACCAAGGAAAAATACCTTCTTTCGGTGGTGCGAGAGCATCCAACTTTGCCTGATAATCTCTGACTTTCATGATTCCTGTCTGGATCAGGCATCATCTGATCCAAGTTCTACAAAACGGAATAGGGTTTGTGGAATAATATGGCCGTTCTTCCTGAAAGCAAGCAAGAAGACAGTATAATATCATTCATTTGTGTAACATGTTAATACTACGTCACTTGGGTTGGCGGCATTTGAACTTTGCTAGTTACCCGGAGTGCCTTCGCCAACCCAGATGACCAATATTGCGCTTCCTATACCAATACGTTCCCAAAAACGCGTTCTGTCAAAAAATCGTTAATTTTCGTCATTTTTTCAAAACTCGCTGATTTCAATCATTGGCCAATCTCCTTGCAGCCGGCCTCTGACACACCTATTTGGTTGAATGCCAATCAGTTACACGGATTTTGCTAAAAAACCATGTCGCACCACACGATTTCAAGTCCCCCCGTCACCAAGACAGCGGGATTTGCGATTCCCCTTTCAGACGAGGCCTTGCAAATCCCGCTGACTTGGCTCCCCCCGCTGGCGCTCCCTGGTTAAAACTTCAAATCCGCCGCTCCACTCCGCTTTTTGGCCTGCCCGCTGATCCGCGCCCCCTCCCCCCGCGCGCGCGGCCAGGCCAGACGCTCCGTTCCGCTCACGGCTTTGAAGTTTTACCAGCGAGCCGGGGCATAAAACGCGCCGATCAGGCTTCATGCCAATCTCAAGGCCATGAAGCCCGCCCGTCCCGCCCGCTGCGCGGATTGTGTGTTTGGTGCCTTCGGCGACTCTGCGAGGCCAGAGGATTTTGATTGGTGTTTTTGACATGGCGCGTTTTGTTTTATCCCGATGCCGTCCAGGTCTCTCCGTAGGCCGCTTGCTGCTCCGCCATTTTTCTCAAGCTTTTGAAACCCGCTCGCGCGGGGCGGTCTTTTTTCCGGCGACGAAGAGCAGGAGGCCCGCCAGCGAACCGGCTATCCGGTAACGCCCCATCCTTCGCTGTCAGACCTCCTGCCCGCCGGAAAAAAACCAGAGTCAGTTCAAAAAACGGCTCCGCCGGGGTGAAGCAAGCGGCATACGGCGAGACACGGACGGCGATGATCAAAAAAAAGCTTATGAAAAACAAAATAAAAATTGAAGCAGCGGCTCCAGCAAACGCCGTCCAGCCATCATCAAAGAAACCGGACTCCCGCGCAAAAATCAACTGGGCACGGAGAAACGCCAACCGGGTTTTGAACACCGAAACTTTGCTGGCCTTGCTCCGCCGGGAAGCCCCGAAGTTTTTTGAACTGGCGGAAGTTGTCGGCAAATGGGTTTGGATTCAGTTTTCAGACAAACAGCCCCCGACCGTTACCAGCGTTTTGGCTGAGCTTGGCTTTCATTGGAACCGGAAACGCCAGTCTTGGCAACACCCTTGCGGGTTGTTTCATGACCAGTCCGCCCCGTTTGACCCCCGCCAGAAATACGGCAGCTATTTTGCCGCCGACATCAAACCCGCTTGAAAGGAGAATCACCATGAATACGACATCTGTTTTACAGGCCGGTGAAAGTGTGGCGTCCGTTCGCACCTTGAAGATTGAGGCTAACGGCGACGCTTGGAAGGGCACGATCAAGCCCAAAATCCGCCTGATGGGATGCTGGCTTGAACGGGCGGGATTCAGACCGGACACCCGCGTTACGGTCCGGTGCCTTGCCCCGGGAATCATTGAATTACGTTCCGCTGATAGGCCGGTTGATGAATTTGAACCCTTTTGACTCCACCACCATGAAACGCCGCAAACGCCGTTTACCCATCCCGCAACATGAATTTTGGTTTACACCGGACACGTTTAACCTGATGGCCGAGTCAGGACTGGACGGCGACCGCATCGCCCGCGAACGCGCCGAGGCAGACCGTGCCCGACGCATGGCCGGGGCAGCGCAAACCGCGCTTTTTACCACCACCCACCATGAATAATCCTTTCCGACTCCGCACCGGGGATGTTGTCCGTTACGGCGGGCAACCTTGCCCGGTCATCCGGGTCAGCGATTGCGCCGCCGTCATCGCCATGACCAAACCGCCCCGCGAATTCACCACGCTCTTTGGCGTCACCGTCCGTCTCCAACCCAAGCCCGCGCTGGTGCGACTCTCCCCCAACTCCGAAATCCCCATCCTTAACCGCTCCCTATGAAGATTGACGAACAGAACCACCACGAAGAAGCCCGCCGGTGTTTCCGGTTGCGGCTCGACAACGTAAGCGAAGCGTTGACCGATCCCGACAAGCAGGAAACTTTGATGCAGGAATGTTTATGCGTCGAAGCCCGCCTTGCCGTGAACCTCCAGTTAAGCACGGGCGGCCCCGGTGACGGGTTTGAGATCATCTGTGAGGCCACCACCGGCCAGCCGCTTTCCGGTCGCCACTACTTCACAACGTGGGGTTTCCGCAGGGAAATCCCCCTGTCGCCGGATGAACTGGCAGACGTATGCGCCGCCTACACCCTTGAGGATGCACGGCTGTTTCTTGAAACTCAGCCGCCCCGCTGACACCACCCAAACCCATCACCCGGCATGGACTGGCAACGGTTCAGCCGGTTTTGCCATTTTGGGGATTCAGCGGCCATCCCCAAACCCCGCCGCCAAAGGCACGGCCTCTGGACACGTTCGCACGCTCGCGCTGGCCTCCACGCTGTCGCGCCCTTTCCAAGGGTGGAAAGGAGAGTGTGGAGAAACGAGGCGGCGACTGTC
>CAZUBG010000066.1:0-23224 GCA_964618545.1 uncultured Bifidobacteriaceae bacterium
TGTTCGCCAAACTGCCCGCCGCCAAAATTCGCGGCTACGAGCCGGGCCGGTTCAGCTTCAACGTCAAGGGCGGCCGCTGTGAAAAATGCGAGGGCGACGGCGTGTTGAAGATCGAGATGAATTTCCTGCCGCCGGTCTATGTGACCTGCGAGGCCTGCAATGGCAAGCGTTACAACCGGGAGACCCTGGACATCTCCTACAAGGGCAAGAACATTGCCGATGTGCTGGATATGACCGTGGACGAAGCGGTGACGTTTTTCCGCGCCGTGCCAAAGATTTATGATCCGGTGGTGACCCTGGCCGAAGTCGGGCTGGGCTACCTGCACCTGGGCCAGCAGGCCACCACGCTGAGCGGCGGCGAAGCGCAGCGCGTGAAGCTGGCCACCGAGCTGTGCCGCAAAGCCACCGGCAAAACATTGTATATCCTGGATGAACCGACCACCGGCCTGCATTTCCACGACGTGGCCAAGCTGCTCGAAGTGCTGTTCAAACTGCGCGCCACCGGCAACACCCTGCTCGTCATCGAGCACAACCTGGACGTGATCAAAACCGCCGATTGGATCATTGACCTTGGTCCCGAAGGCGGCGGGGCAGGGGGCCGCATCGTGGCCGAAGGCCCGCCGGAAAAGATCATGGAGTCACCCGAAAGCCACACCGGCCGGTATTTGAAAACCGTGCTGGGATGAGGTGATATGATTCCGGTAGGGTGGTTGCGGCCGTGCCGCCCTGAATAAGTTTTTCAGCCCCCCCTTCCAGTCGCGGTGCCACGCCCGAAAATTGGCCCGCAGATTCACCTGCGGGCCTGGCTGTTTCCCAGCGCCGTAGGCGCGACATATCGCCCGCTTGGCGGTAATTGCTTCCAAGCCCGGCCCGCCACAAACGCGCCTTCTCGCGAAACCGCCTCCACCTCAATCCCCAGTTCATCCAAAATCTTGTCCGAGGCCTGTGGGGAAGTGAACCATGCGGCCAATTCGGCATAAACCGGCTCGGGGACTACCAGGCCGCCGGCGTGCGAACATTCTTCGATGGCTGAGCGGGAAATCGGTTCAAACACCGGATCCGGCAGAAAAACGTCAAACAGGATATTGGAGTCCAGGCTCGTTCTCATCGCCCTCGCATCGCTTCCACCACCTCGTCAGAACGCACTCCGCCCCCCTTGAGGATGCCGGTGAATTTCCGGATGGCATGCGCGGCCGTCCCGGTTTTCTTTAAGATCAACTGGCCGTTTTGCTCCGCAAACTCCACGTCCGTCGCCGGAGCCAGCCCGAACCGGCTGCGAAACTGCTTGGGAATGGTTGCCTGCCCGCGCTCACCAATTTTCATACTTTCCAATATGGGTGCATATTCTGAATTGTCAGGCAGAACAAACCACCGGATGAATCATCGGGTATCGTCAGCGCCACGCCGCCACCTGGCGGCCTTTCGGCGGCGTCGAAACAATAACCATCACGGTTTGGCCGGGGGCCTCGCGGGTTTGCCGGGTTGGTCCCCGCCGGCATCAATGTCCGGCGAGGCGGTGCGAACGCGTTGGTATTCAATGGTGCCGTCATCCTCCGCCAGTTTCGGCCCTGCATACATCACGGCCACTTCCGCCAGCGCCGTCGTGGCATCTGTCCCAAAACCCGACTGGGCGGTCAGCCGCAAATGTTGCGTGGTCACGATTTTGCCAAAGGAAATGTGCAGCGGGTCAAACGTGGAGGCCAGCCGGCCATTGGCAATTTCCAGCCAGTTGGTTCCATCACTGCTGCCTTCCAGCCGGTAATCCCGGATGTCCCCCTGATGTTGCTTGTCGTTCTGGCGCGGCATGAGCACCAGCCCGCTGATGGCCTCCGGCTGGGGAAAGTGAATGGTGATGACGTGCGGATGGGGTTCCCGGCCGCTCAGCCAGAACGTGTTGGGATCGCCGTCAATGAGGGCGTCGGCCGGCTCCCCGTCGGCCTCGGCCGTCGCCTGCAACCGGTGCATGATCCGGTTGTCAAACAGCAGCCCGCGAATGGCCTCGGGGGCGACCGCGACTTCCGGTTGGAATTTTTCGCCCGCCATATGGTCTAGGAAGGAGTGATACAACTGCCGGGCGACCGGATGGGTTTTCAGTTCGCTGAAATCAATCGAGCACACCAGCAGCCGGCCCGGGCCCACCCGGCACTCGAACGCCAGACCCAGCTTGTAGTTGCGATTCCAGTCATCCACCGCCTGCACGATCGGTTGCAACCCCGGCGGCAGGCTTTCCAGATTGATCGCCCTCGGATTGTGCATGAGTTCCACCCATTGCCAGTCGCATTCCGGCCCGGTCGGAAATTCCGCCAGGGCCGGGTGATTCGTCTGACTCCACAACCCCAGCATCCGCGTCCAGGTGGGCCCCATCAGGGCATTCCAAAAAATGGGCAGTCGGGCCAGCGGCGGACTGTTCCAATCCAAATCCGCCGTCCGGGGCAGAAACAGCACTTTGCCGCCGCCGGCGAGCTTCTGCTCCGCCTCATCCCATGAATGCGTCACCAGCACGTCCGTCGGGGTGGGGGTGGCAAGTTTGGCGGGGTACACCCAGAATTTCCAATCGTTGGTGATGGGCGTGCCTTGCAGGGCAACCACCAGCTTATACGCCTGCGGGGCGGGCAAGGCCGACAGGTCCGCCGAGATTTCGCCCAGCGGAATGTTTTTGCCCGTCTCAATCGTGCGGGCCGGCCATTCACCCTGGGCGGCCAGCTTCCCCGAGGCGTCCACGATTTGCCAGCCGGGCGTCGCGTTTTCAATCGCCCCCCGCCCAAAGTTGGCGATTTCACACGCTGCTTCCAGCCGGTCCGCCGTCGTGAACACCCGTTTCGTCAGGCGGGCCAGCGGCACCACGGGGTTGCAAAACTTGGCAAATTCCTGCGACGTGACGTAACCCTTGCTCTCCCAAAACGGATCCAGCACCCCCACCAGCGCCGTCCCCTGGCCGGTGTAATCATGCAGGTCCAGCAATTGAAACCCGGCCAGCCCCGGCGTGCGAAGATTGGCTTCGATTTCCTCCTTGTAACACTCCACCTGGAACCGCCCGGATGCCTGGGCGAAGTTCTTATCCTGCGCCAGCACCCCGTGCTGCGCGGCGGAGTCGCGGAAAATTTCAAAATTCCCCGGCCGCGCGAAACCGGTGAATTTGCGGATCACATCATAATCCGGGTAGGCGCACCACTGGCCCAGTTCGTGGGCCACCACCGGCACATCCACGTCCTGCAGTGACCGTCCGTAATCCTTTCCAAACCACCCCGTGTCGCCCCGCGTGCGGCTCTGGCCAATCCGCCCGGCCACCAGGTAATCCGCCCCGGTCACCGGGCCGGGCCGGTCAATCGCCACCCAGCCCGTGTCCGGCGTGTACAGGCGGCGCGGGTCGGTCTGGCGGTAATGTTCCACCCACTGCGGCAGGCATTGCTGCCAGCGCCCGTGCGCCTCGTTGCTGGCCGAGAGCAGGACAAACGAGGGATGATTGCCGTAGGCCTGAATGATCCGGTCCGTCTCCGTGTAGAGCATCTTCTCCATCACCCCGCCGGGGCTGAATTCATTCCACATGCCGCACTCCACCTGCAGGTAAAAGCCCAGCTCATCCGCCGCTTCAAACGCCGCCTCCGGCGGGCACCACGAATGAAACCGCATGTGGTTCAGGCCCCACGTCTGGCACGTCGAAAAGACCTTTTTCCACGAGTCCACATCCGTCGGTGGATATCCCGTCAGCGCAAAATCACCGCCAAAATGCGTGCCCCGCAGATAGACCGGGTGACCGTTCAGGCTGAAGGCCTGGCCTTGGGCCTTGAATTCGCGCAGCCCGAAATGCGCCCCGGCGCCATCCCCGCCTTCGAGCAGCACCGCCAGCCGATAAAGCGTGGGATGAAACTCGTCCCACAGCTCCGCTGAGGAGTCCAGAGCCAGCTCCGTCTCAAACGTGCCGCCGTTGGTGTTCCAACTCACCGTATAATTGGTGCCGCCCATCGCATCGGGTTGGCTGAGGCTAAAGGGCGTGATGAAAAAACTGAGTTTGCCGGAACCCTCCTTGCCCGTCGCATTTTCAATCTGCCCGCGCACCGTCACCGATTTCGTCGCCACATGCGGATACACCTGCAGGTCGGAAATCCACACCGGCGCGGTGGCCCGGAGTTCCAGCTTGCCGATGATCCCGTTCCACGCGTCATCCAGCGAGTCCGAGACGCTGTGGGCATCCTGGCGATAGGGGAGAATCATGCGGTTGTCCACGCGCACCGTCAGCCGGTGATGTCCCGGCGGCACCAGCCCCAGATCAAATTCGTGCGGCGCGCAGAGGCTGTTGTGTACGCCCATTTTTTGATCGTCCAGCCAGACCGTGCTTTCCCAGTGCGGCCGCTCCAGAAACAGCGTGACATGGTCGCCCCGCCATTTTTCGGGAACCTCCAGGTCGCGCTGATACCACGCCGCCCCGAGATAATGCCGCACCGGTTGGCTGACAAAGGGAACCTTCACCGCCCCCGCATTCGTGTAAGCGGCGTAAGCCGAGCGCAGGTACCAGAAATGGTCGTACAGCGACAGCACCCACGGCGTGCTGATGCTGATCTCATCCCCGTAACCCTGGGCCTCGAGAAGGCCGGGCAACTGGATTTTGTCCGCCAGATCCCGGGCAAACCATTGTTCCGTCACCCCGGCGTCCTGCCGGTCCAGCGCAAACCGCCATTCCCCGGCCAGCGGCAGCGAGTCCGCCGCGCGCAGCCGCCCGGTTTGGAAGCCGCCCATCAGGCACAGGCAGCCCAGCAGCAGGGCGATCAGAGAAGGTTGGCGGGGCGGGCGGCAAAAAGATTTCATTGGTGTGGGGCCAATCTATCAAACCCGGACTGTCTTGTTCAAGCGCTTCATCACTCAATATTGAACAATCTCGTGAGCGCCAAGAATGATTCAGCCGGAGTGGCTTTCTTGATCTTTGGAACTTGGCGTTTTGAATTTTGAGCTTTGAAACTGGATTTTTTCTATCCGCGCACCGCTTTCGTCAGCGCGGCGATCAATCCCTCCGTCGTGTGCGTTTTGGCTTCCAGGGTGGGTTGCAGCCCCAGCGCTTGAATCGTCTTTGTCGTTTCCGGCCCGATGGACGCGGTCTTGAGCCCGGGAAACTGCTTCAACAGCGCCGGCAGATCAAACCGCGCGTGAAAATGCTCCACCGTGGAACTGCTCGTGAACGTCACCCAATCCGCCCCGGATTCCAGCAACTGCGCCGTTACGCCCGTGGGATCCTCCGTTTCCGGCACCGTCTTGTAAACCGCGATGTCATCCACAATCGCCCCCATTTCCTGCAGGCCCAGCGGCAGATCCGGGTTGGCCGCCTCCGCCCGCAGCAGGCACATCTTCAGATTCTCCACACTCTCAAACTTGGCAAACGCCTCCGCCACCTTGCGTCCCGTGAACGCCTCCGGTTGCAGGTCCACCTGCAAATGCAGATCCTTCAATCTGGCCGCCGTCGCCGGTCCCACCGCCGCAATCCGCACCCCGCCGATGTCGCGCATGTCCTGGAACCGCTTGAAAAACAGCTCGAAAAAGCACGTCACCCCGTTGGCGCTCGTGAACACCAGCCAGTCGTAAGCGTTCAGCCCCAGCAGCATGTCCACCAATTCCTCCCGCCGGCTTGTCTGCTCAATTTTAATCGTCGGCACTTCCATCACCGCCGCCCCCAGTTCCGCCAGGCGTTCCGCGAACGAGCCCGCCTGTTCCGCGCGGCGCGTCACCACCACCCGCTGGCCGAACAGCGGCCGATTCTCATACCAGTTTAATTTCCCGCGCAACCGCACCACCTCGCCCACAATCGTCAGCGCTGGCGGGACAATCTGCCTGGCCGCCGCCAGCGCGGCAATCGTCGCCAGCGTCCCCGTCACGGACACCTGCCGTCCCGTCGCCCCCTGCTGGATGATCGCCACCGGCGTTGCCGGCGCCAGCCCGTGCGCAATCAGCGATTGCGTCCATTCCTCCAGCCGTTCCGTGCCCATCAGCACCACCTTCGTCCCCGGTATTTTGGCGATTTGATCGTAACGCAGCGCCGTCTCCGCCTCCGTGGGATCGCCATGGCCGGTGAACACGGTGAAGCTCGAACAATGCTCCCGGTGCGTCAGCGGAATGCCCGCATAATTCGGCACCGCCGTGATCGAGGAAACCCCCGGCACCACTTCGAACGGGATTTTTGCGGCCGCCAGCACTTCCGCCTCCTCGCCCCCCCGTCCGAACACATAGGGATCCCCCCCCTTCAACCGCACCACGCATTTTCCCTCTCTCGCCCGCCCCACCATCAACTCATTCAATTCCGCCTGCGACCGCGCGGCCCCCGACTTGTGGTTCTTGCGGGCAATCAACTCCGCCGTCGGCGGGACCAGCCGCAGCAGGGCTGGATTCACCAGCACATCAAACACCACCACCTCCGCGCGGCGGAGCAACTCCGCGCCCCGCAGCGTCAACAGGCTCGGATCACCCGGACCCGCGCCCACCAGATACACAATGCCTTTGGATTTCACGGCCCCAATCTAAGCATTTCCCCGAAATGGGCAATCCCGGAGGTTGGCCCCAAAGTGGTGGGTGGCGTCCCGCCGCCCCCCCCCCCGAGCGCCACCGGCGCGGCCTTATGCCAGCCTGGGGCGCCCGCCCCAGGATCGCCCTGGCACCGGGCCAGAAGGGCTGAAAGCCCGCTCTCTCCGGGTGGACCGGGGGCGGAAAAGGGGACGCGTCCCGCGCCCCGCAGGGCCATGCGCGGTTCCCCGGAAGGTCACCGCAAAACTGGCCGGAAGAAAAATAATAAAATGGTCATTTTCGTTACCCAGTAACGCGATTGGGCGCGGATTCCACTTGACATCATTGGCAACCCGTTGGTTTTAAGACACTTGCGACGCAAACGCCGAACCCCACCCAAACGGCCAAATCTCGTTACTGAGAAACGCGACCGGGGAAGTCGGGATTTTGGGCCGCCGGTGGAATTTAACCACAAAGATCGCGTAGATCGCCGAGAGGGAACATTAGAATTCACCATTTCTGCTTTCTGCTTTCAGATTTTCGCTTTCCCCCTCCCCATCCGTGTCCATCCGTGAAATTCGTGGTTAAAATTCCCGTCTTTGGGTTCTCCGCGTTGCGGTTAAATTTCGCCCTGTTACGAACAATTTATTTTGAGTTGACCCTCAAACCCTTGTCTCTCATCCTCCCGCTCAAGCAGACAACCTTGAACTCAGATCGGAGACCCATGAAAACAAAAGTGTCCGTGACCCTGCTAAAAACGCTCGCCCTCATCGCCAGCACCCTGATCGGATGCGCCGTGAACCTCCACGCGCAGACCGCCCCGACCATCACCACCCAACCGGCCAGCCAGACAAATCTGGTGGGGACGGCGGTGAACTTTAATGTCGTGGCGACGGGTTCCAGCCCGTTGACTTGGCAATGGCAGTTCGACGGCAATTCGCTTTCCGATGGCGGTGAGGTGTTCGGTTCAGCCACCACCAATCTCCTGCTCAGCGACCTCACCACCAATGAGGCCGGCGATTATTCGGTCATCATCACGAATGACTATGGCAGCGTGACGAGCCTGGTGGCCGTCCTGACGGTGTGGCTTCCGCCCACGGTGACCACCCCGCCGGCCAGCCAGTTGGTCCTGGCGGGAACCTCGGTGAGTTTTAACGTGACGGCTGGCGGCACCGGTCCGTTCACCTATCAATGGCAGTGCAACGGCACCAATCTCCCCAACGGCATTATCACCACCGTGGCGGGCGACGGCCCCACCTACCCGGCGACTGGAGGTTATTCCGGTGATGGTGGCGCGGCCACTAACGCCAGCCTTTACGGCCCCACCGGTGTGGCGTTGGATGCCGTCGGCAACCTGTATATTTGCGATCAGCACAACAACCGCATCCGAAAGGTGGGAACCAACGGCATTATCACCACCGTGGCCGGTGACAACACGGCGGGCGATTCGGGTGATGGCGGGGCCGCCACCAACGCCAGCCTCAATTATCCCCAAAATGTGGGCTTTGATGCCCGGGGCAACCTGTATATTGCTGGCTACGAAGACAATCGCATCCGCATGGTGGCGACCAACGGAATCATCACCACCGTGGCGGGCAACGGCACCAACGGTTATTCCGGGGACGGCGGCCAGGCGACCAACGCCAGTCTGTCTTCGCCCACGGGCGTAACCTTTGATGTCTCTGGTAATATGTACATTGCGGACTGTTGGAATAATCGCATTAGGAAGGTGGATACGAATGGCATTATCACCTCCGTGGTGGGCAATGGCACCGGAACCTACGCGGGGGACGGTGGCGCTGCCACCAACGCCAGCCTTTTTTATCCCTATGGCGTGGCCTTCGATGTCTTTGGCAACATGTATATTCCTGACTGGATAAACAACCGCATCCGCAAGGTGGACACCAATGGAATCATTACTGCTATGGCGGGCAATGGAACCAAAACCTACGCCGGGGATGGCGGCCCGGCCACCAATGCAAGCCTGAATGAGCCCCAGGGCGTGGCCTTCGATGCCATCGGCAACCTTTATATTGCCGACTGGAACAATTCCCGCATTCGCAAGGTGGACACCGAAGGCATCATCACCACTGTGGCGGGCGACGGCCCCAGCTACCCGGCGAATGGGAGTTTTGCCGGAGATGGTGGCGCGGCCACGAATGCCAGCCTGAATTTCCCGCCCTGCCTGGCTTTTGACGCTTC
Source organism: uncultured Bifidobacteriaceae bacterium (assembly GCA_964618545.1). GTDB lineage: Bacteria > Verrucomicrobiota > Verrucomicrobiia > Limisphaerales > UBA11358 > UBA11358. The sequence goes on from CAZUBG010000066.1 coordinate 8,686, forward strand.
GGGCAATATGTACATTGCTGACTGGAAGAACAATCGTGTCCGCCAGGTATTGCTTTATGCTGCTTATCCCACCCTGGATCTTAGCCAAATTACGACGAACAATGTCGGCACATACAGCGTGGTCATCACCAGTCCCCACGGCAGCATGACCAGTGCGGCGGCCTCGCTCTCGGTGGTCGGTCCGGTTCAACCGGCCGCGCAAACGGTTTTAGCCGGCGGCAACGCCAACTTGTGTGTCACCGTCACCGGCGTCCCGCCGCTGGACTACTCCTGGTATTTTGACGGCACCAACCTGGTGCAGAGCGGCACGAACAGCACCCTCACCCTGTCCGGGGCGACCGGGGATGAGTCGGGCAATTACACGGTGGTCCTCACCAATGACTTTGACAGCGTGACCAGCCTGGTGGCCACCGTGACCGTGGTGCCGTTGGAAATCGCCAGCCAACCCGCCAGCCAGAGTGTCCTGCTCGGCAACAGCGCAAGTTTTTCCGTCACTGCGGCTGGCCCGGGGCCCTTTGGCTATGCCTGGTTTTTTGACGGCACCAATCTGCTGCAGAGCGGTCCCGGCAGCACCTTCGTGCAGCCGGCCGTTGCGACCAACAATGCCGGCAATTACTCGGTCGTGATCACCAACAACTATGGCAGCCTGACCAGCCAGGTGGCCACGTTGACGGTGCTTGTGCCGCCCTCGCTAACCACCCAGCCGGCCAGCCGGACGAACCTCTTGAAATCCAATGTCAGTTTCAGAGTGGTGGCGGCGGGAACCGGCCCCTTCACCTACCAATGGCAGTTCAACGGCGCCAATCTGCCAAACAACCTCCTCACCACCGCGGCCGGTTTTGCCCCCATCAACGTGACCGGGGAAGCCTATTCCGGGGACGGCGGCCCGGCCACCAGTGCCAACCTTTATTACCCCAGAGCGCTATGCTGCGATGCCATCGGCAACTTGTATATTACGGACGAAAGCAACCACCGTATCCGCAGGGTGGCCGCCAACGGGATCATCACCACCGTGGCGGGCGATGGTCCAACACGGGATATTGCTGAAGGTTGGGGGCCGGGCGGATATTCCGGGGATGGTGGCGCCGCCACAAGTGCCCACCTGAATTATCCTTACGGCGCGGCCTTGGATGCCGCTGGCAACCTGTATATTGCGGACACGGATAACGAGCGAATCCGCAAAGTGAACACGAATGGGATCATCACGACGGTGGCGGGCAATGGCACAAACCTCTATACCGGCGATGGCGGTCCGGCCACCAACGCCAGTTTGTCTGCACCCACCGGTGTGGCCTTGGATGCCGCTGACAACTTGTATATTGCGGACCAGGGCAACAACCGCATTCGCAGGGTTGATACTAATGGAATCATCACCACGGTGGCGGGCAATGGCATCGCAACCTATGCGGGCGACGGCGGCGCGGCCACCAACGCCAGCCTGAATGTGCCCTTCAATGTGGCTTTTGATGCTTCCGGCAACTTGTACGTTGTTGACTGGAACAACAACCGCATCCGCCGGGTGGACACCAACGGCATCATGACCACGGTGGCGGGCAATGGCACGAATGGCTATGCCGGTGATGGCGTTGCGGCCACCAACACCAGTTTGAATTATCCGGTCGCCGTGGTGTTGGATGCCTCCGGTAATCTGTATATTGCGGATGGGGACAATTACCGCATTCGCCGGGTGGACTCCAATGGCATCATAAGCACCGTGGCAGGCAATGGCAGCACTGATTCTTACGGCAATGGCTATCCGGCCACCAACGTCAGCCTGGATTGGCCCTCCGGCGTCGCCTTGGATGCCGCCGGCAATTTGTATGTGGCTTCCTGCTACAACTGCCTGGTCAGTGAGGTTCATTTCGCCGGCAGTCCCACCCTGACGCTGACCAATGTGGGGGTCGCCAATATCGGCGCCTATTCGGTGACCGTCACCAGTCCCGCTGGCAGCGTGACGAGCACCGTTGCCACCTTTACCCTGGCTGCGCCGGCCGCCATCACCACGCCGCCCGTCAGTCAGATTGTCGTGGCCGGGAGCAGTCCCGGTTTTTCAGTGGCGGTGGCCGGCTCCGGCCCCTTCGGTTACGAATGGTATGTGAGTGGCACCAACCTGGTTCAAAGTGGCACCAACACCACACTATTGCTGCCCAACGTGACCACGAACAATGCCGGCAATTACACGGTGGTGATCACCAACAACTACGGCAGTGTGACCAGCCGGGTGGCCGTGCTGGCGGTCGTGTTGCCGCCCGCGGTGGCCGCCCAACCGGCCAGCCAGACGAATGGGGCGGGAGGCAGCGTGAGTTTTAACGTCGCGGCGGGCGGCACCGGGCCGTTTGCCTGCCAGTGGCAGTTCAATGGCGCCAATCTCCCAAATCCCAACCTCATCACCACCGTGGCGGGCAACGGCTCCTCATCCTTCGCCGGGGACGGCGGGGCGGCCACCAGCGCCAGCCTTGATGAACCCCAAGGCGCGTCTTTGGATGCCTTTGGTAACTTGTATATTGCCGACTGCCTTAACAACCGCATCCGCAAGGTGGACCTGAATGGAATCATCACCACTGTGGCGGGCAAAAATGGCGCTAACTACTCCGGGGACGGCGGCGCGGCGACCAACGCCTTCCTGTACAATCCTTCCGGAGTCAGCGCGGATGCTTTTGGAAATCTATTCGTTGCGGATACGGATAATGAGCGCCTTCGCAAAGTGGCGCTCAATGGCATCATCACCACCGTAGCGGGCAATGGCGCCGCCGCTTATGCCGGGGACGGTGGGCTGGCGACCAACGCCAGCCTTTATTATCCCACGGGCGCGGCTTTGGATGCCGCCGGAAATCTGTATGTCGCGGACTCTGAAAATGGCTGTGTCCGTGAGGTAAACACCGCCGGCATTATCACCACGGTGGCGGGCAATGGCACCAATGGTTATGCCGGTGACGGAGGGTGCGCCACGAACGCCGAACTGTCTTTTCCGAACGGTGTGGCCTTGGATGCGTCCAACAACCTCTACATTGCGGACCGGGGCAATGAACGCATCCGCAGGGTGGGAACCAACGGTATTATCTCCACTGTGGTTGGCAATGGTGCCAGAGGCTATGCAGGCGATGGCGGGTTGGCGACCAGCGCCAATCTGGATTATCCCGAAGGCGTGGTTCTGGACGCCATGGGCAACCTGTATATTGCTGACATGAACAACGAACGCATCCGCAAAGTTGACCCCAGCGGTGTTATCACCACCGTGGCGGGTGGTGGCCACGGCCCCGGCACTGGTGATGGCGGCACGGCCACCAATGCCACCCTTGATGAACCCTTGGCCGTGGCCTTGGATGCCGTTGGCAACCTGTATGTTGCTGACAGGAACAACCAACGCATCCGCGAGATTCATTTTGCCGGGCTTCCCACCTTGTCTTTCACCAACCTGAGCGCCACCAACGCCGGCAACTACTCCGTGATCATCAGCAGCCCCTACGGCAGCGTGACCAGCGCGGTGGTTTCCCTCACCGTCACCATTCCCACCAACCCGCCGCAGATCGTCGTCAGCGGAACCAGTTTCGGTTTCCAGACCAACCAGTTCGGCTTCAACCTCAGCGGCTTGGACGGCCAGACCATCGTCGTGGACGGCTCGACCAACCTGACGGATTGGACCCCCCTCTTCACCAACACCGCCAACGGCAGCCCCTTCTACTTCTTCGACCCCGCCTGGACCAACTACCCCTGGCGCTTCTACCGCGCCCGCCTCCCGTAATAAAATTTTCCTGTGGGACTTGCATAGCCTCACCTTCTGAGCCCTCGCGATCACCGCAACCCCGGCGGGGCCGGCGCTGCCGCGCCGCCCGTTAATAAAAAACCGGCCTCCCGGCCGGTAAAATCCCCCCCCTTCAATCGCCCATCCTCGATTGCGGTTTCCGACCGAAGACATTTTGGAGTGCGGTGACAAGTCGCCGCTTTTGGACGAGACGACACGTCGTCGAGTACAACAGCACCCCTCCCGGGCCTCCCCAACAACTTCGGGATTCACGGCCCCGGAGCGCGGCTCTGTGAGCCGCAGCACGTTGAAAAACGAAGGAGTATCCGGTTTTTTGCTGCTCCCGAACGCAAAAATTCACTCGTTTTTGACTTGGGCAACACGCCCGTTAGGAGACTCACCGCTTCAAAATTCACATCTGCGTTCATCCGCGTTCATCGGCGGTTTCAATTCCCCGTCTTTGTTCGCGTGTTCTGCGTGTTTCGCGGTTCAAAAACTCCCCGGTTTTCCGTTTCCGCTTTGGTCTTTCCCCATCCGTGTTAATCCGTGAAATCCGTGGTTAAAATCCCCGCCTTTCCCTTCCCATTAGATTCTCACAAAACGTCCGTTGACAGGATGAGAACCTGTGCAATGGTATCAGGGTTGGTCGGCGCCGGTTTGTTTTTTCCGGCGGTCACCAGCAACGGTTGAGGAGGGTAACGGACGGTTGCCTGTTTGATCTTGTACCCAGGCACCATCCCCCCGGAGGATGACTTGATGCCCTCCGCAGTTCTTTGACATCTTGCATCGGTGTGACGCGTGGCGAGCAACCCATTGCCGCCGCCTCCGTTTGGCTGTTCGGCGTGGCGGCGTCTCTGGCGAGCGCCGCACTACCTTCCCAATCCCGGTCAACCCTGCCATCCCCGGGGTCAAAACAAAACCTCACGGTAAAACGCAAAAGAACTGAAAATAGCCCTAAATCATCCTAAATAACATTCAAAAAAATTCGCGCTCCTCGGTGCCTTTTAGGGATTGAAGGCCGGATCCCCCGACCCGGCGTCAGGCGTCAAGCCGGGTCAGACTCAATCAAACCTTTCAACGCTCGCTCCCGCCCTCCCAACCAGTACCTTATAAGTGTTCCATGGGATTCAAATGCAATGGCGGGGACGAGGCGTCTTTTTCGCACCGCAGACTTCCAAGTCTGCCGTATCGCGGGTTTCCCAACCCGCAGGCCGTTCGCCAACCTGGCGCGTCCGATCTGCGAACAGGTCCGCCGATTGGGAAAACGGCGATGCAGTCGGTCGGGAAACCTGTGGTGCGCCCCCAACCCCGGCTCCGGCACTGCACGGACAAGCGACCCATTGAAAACCATCAGCAATGGATCGAAACACGACTCAACAACCCGACAATGCCTTTTCCCAACTTTTAGTCGGTCAAACCTGGTCAAACCAAATCAAACCCTTCAATCACGTTCCAAGACCGGATCTCCCACGCCATCCGTCCGGGCTAACCTATTGAATCACCCCAATTTACATCCGCTTTTCCCGGCGTTTATCTGCGGCCAAGGTCAAACCAGGTAAAACCATTGAATCGGAACCCTTCCCGTCTGTCGGATCGCGTCCTAATAACGTCAAAACAAGTCGTCATTAACCATGGATGCCGTATCAAAATGTCTCACAGGATCAATCAACGATGCCCGGCCCTTGACTGCCTGAATTTTGTCTCACACCCCAATCTTACTGCGGGTGGGCGGCACGGCTTGACTTCGCCCGGTGGCCGGTTGAACATCCGCCCTCGTTGCATTTGATGTTTTTGCACTGGTTCATTTCCCAGACCTGGCGTGAGGCGTGCGCGGCTCACAAACGGAGTCGTCATTTGTTGGCGGCGCGATGCGACGAATTGTCGCCGGCCGCTGTTGCCGCAGTGCAGGGGGCGCTGGATGATCTTTCCGAGGCCATGACGGATGGGCGGGCGGGGCGGATTCGCCCCAAAATGGAGACGCTTGAATTGATGGTGAAGGAGCGGATCAGCCCGTATCCGCACCCGGTCTGGCGGAGAAATCTGGAGATTTTCCTGGTGGCGCTGGTGCTGGCCCTCGGGATTCGCACCTTCTTCCTGCAACCCTTCAAGATTCCGACGGGATCCATGCAGCCGACCCTGCAGGGGGTGACTTATAATAATTTGCTGGTGCGAAGAGACCTCCCGGTTCCGACGGGCCTGGCGCGCGTGCGGGCCTGGTTGGCAGGTGATGCTTACGTGCGGGTGCTGGCGCGGGCGGATGGGATGGTGGAACAACCGGCGGGGCCTGGCTGGCGGGTGCTGGGGTTCAATCTCAGGCAAACATTCTGGATCGGCGGGCTGGAACACGTGGTCTGGTTCCCGCCGGACCTGGGGGACAATCAGCGAGGCATTGGGCCGTTGATCCGGCAGGCGATGATGTCGGGACATGTCTTTCACAAAGGCGAGGAAGTGATCAGTCTGCGCAAGCGGAGCGGTGATTATCTGTTGGCGGACCGGCTGACGTACAATTTCCGCAAGCCGGCGCGGGGGGAAATCATTGTGTTCAAAACGTCGGGCATCGCCGAGGTGGCCCGGGAGCGAAACAACCTTTCGGCGGATGACTTTTTCATCAAGCGCCTGGTCGGTCTGCCGGGGGAGCGGGTGCAAATCGGTGATGACCGGCATTTGATCATCAATGGCCGGCGGTTGGATGCGGGGACGCCGCACTTTGCGAAGGTGTATGGCTGCCGCGCCGGCCCGGTGCCGGAGGAGGGGGGGTATTGGGGGCATGTGAATGGAACCGTGGCGAGGCAACTGGGGCCGGCCATGGACCCGCCCCTGTTGTTTCCTGATCAGAACGCGGTATATACCGTTGGAGCCGGGATGTATCTGGCGATGGGGGACAACACCCTGAACAGCCAGGATTCGCGCTATTGGGGTGCGCTGGACGGGGAGGCGATCATCGGCAAATGCTGTTTCGTATTTTGGCCGCTGACCCGGCGGTTCGGCTGGGAGGAATGACCAAAATGTTTTTTGCGGACGGGCGGGGACGGTGTAAATTGGAGGCGTGGAAGTTTTTGAATCCATTCAATGCCCGTATTGCGGGCAAACGTTTGAGACGGTCGTGGACACGAGCGTGGCCAGCCAGCGTTTCACCACCGATTGTGAAGTTTGCTGTCGTCCGTTTGAAGTGGCGGCGGAATGTGAGCCGGGCGGGATTCTGAGCTTGGAGGTGATGGGCAACTAAGGCATTCTAACCGCCATGAGTCATTTCGCCAACACGGTGCTCTGGGTTTACATCGTCCTGTTGCTGGTCGGCGGGCTGATTGGCTTTTTAAAGGCCGGCAGCAAGGTGTCCTTCATTTCCTCCTCGGTTTTTGCGGCCCTGCTGGTGCTGACCACCGTGCCGGGCCTCTTTCAACCGCGATTTGCGCTGGGCCTGTCTGACATCATCATGGCCGTGATTTTGGTTGTCTTCGCCCTCCGGCTGGCCAAAACCAAAAAGTTCATGCCCTCGGGAATGCTGCTCTTGCTGACGATTCTGGCCCTGGCCTGCCGCCATTTGGCGGGTTAGGCATCACGAAAAAACAACTCGGGCATTCTGGCTGGTTCTTTTGGCCGCTGGCGGCGTTGCTCGCTCGTTACAGATCCTGCGGATGTGCGCCTCGCGAGCGCCTTGCCAGCAGCCATAATTTCTGCGCCATAATTGCTCAAGTTGTTTTTTCGTGATGCCTTAGTGAGACCATGCACCCGTTCCCCCGGGAAAAACGCCGGCCGGCCGTAAAAAATGTCGGAAAAAATATTGTGCGGGCGTAATCCCAACGGTATGATTTCTGGCTCTTGGGTTGCACCCATAGCTCAATTGGATAGAGCGGCTGACTACGGATCAGCAGGTTAGAGGTTCAACTCCTCTTGGGTGCACCACTTTTTTCAAGGATTTTTACAGCCACGGGGATGTTGTCCGGAATAGAGAAAAGAGGCGGAAATAGGCGCAAAGAGACGCAATATCAACCACTTACACAGGAAAATCCCCATTTTAAAATGTCCGGTTTCCCGCCGGGTGTCCAGTTTGTCAGTTCCAAACGCCGGTTTCTTAAAACCCAATGTTTGCAAGGGATTTTGAGTTTTGGAACTGCAAACCGGACAAAATCACCGAAGATTAAAGGGGGTGGGACGTGGGACGGCGGTTTTAACCTGATCCGGTCTGCGACGAGATGCCTGATCTGGTTGCCGCCGGGGCGCTGCCGGGGCGTGGCAACCGGGTGGCAGCGACATGGCAAGCCCGGTCTGGCACCCCTTCGAGGGAAACCAACCTTGGCTTGGCTGGGCGCGGGCCAAAAATTAAAGGTGGGTGACGATTGATGCCAAAGCCCCAATCTCTACGCCCAAAGCGCTTCACCCAAAGGCAAAGACAAGGCGGCCGAACAGCCGGCCCTTGCCGTCCTGCAAGGCATGGCCGCTGCTGGCGTCTTGCCGGATTGGTTTCACGATAACCCACCCGGAGGAAAACTCAACGGCTCAATTCATCTGGCGGGTATTTGAAAGTGCCGTTTGCAATCAGGGCATTCAATTTCGCCATGGGCGGTTTCTTCCGAAACTTTGCCGCGTTCTCCACAGGCCGGGCATTTGATGAACACCCATTGTGGGATGGGCGATCCGCAATGCTGGCATTTGCGGGCGGTGATGGGGATGATGCCCTGGCATTCCGGGCATTCACGGCGACGATCAATCAGCAGGGTAATCAACCAGCCAAGCGGACCCAAAACCATACCCAAAAGCGCCCCGCCAGTGGTATTGTTCCGGGTATGGCCCAAGACCGCGCCGACCAGCGCGCCAAACACCATCCAACAGCCGATAAGCGATCCATCCATAAAATTCTGGCAGGCGCTGCGATGACAACCCCCACCTTGCCTGATTTTCCCAACGAAAAGCCCGGCCAAAACGGTGGCCGTGCCGGTGAAACAGCCGCCGAGGCCGCCCTTTGCAAGTATGGCCGCTGCTGGCACGGGCGCTGGCCGCCCAGCGACCGGAGATCCTCAACACGGACCAGGGGGTCCAATACACCAGCGCGGCCTTCCAGACCCCGCGGGTGGCCGCCCAGGTGCGGTTGAGCCTGGACGGGCGGGGGCGGGCGTTCGACAACATCGTTGTGGAACGGCTTTGGCGCACCGTCAAATACGAGGAGGTATTTATCAAAGATTATCGGGACGTGGCGGAGGCGCATCAGGGGTTGGATCAGTATTTGAACTTTTACAACAACGAACGCATTCACCAAGCGTTGGATTATCGCACGCCCAAAAGTGTGCCTTTCGCACGCTGAGGGAACCGGAAGTCCGAGGCGAACTCGGCCGCAGGGGGGCGCGAGCTAAGGCTCGCCGCTCGCCCCCCTGCTCATTTAACTGGCTAATAACACCACCAAACAACCAAGAATTTCACCATCTTAAATTAACCACAAAATTGTCTAGCAGCCTGTCGGACTTAGAAAATACGACGCTCACAAATGACATATGAGGGACTTTGATTTTCCGCGAAGGTGTTTTGATGGTCTAAAACGACCGTTTTTGGGGCAAAAACCCCTAAGTCCGACAGGCTGCTAGCAAATGGGGAGCGCTTTACGCCTTACCTCTAAGCAAGCTTAGAGGATTTTGTCAGACACATATCCGACAGAGATTAGACAGGCATCAGACCGGTCTCAGACAGATTTTGGACAGCCATCCGAATCGGTCCGACTTTTTGTCTGATTCGTGTCCGATTTTTGTCCGAACCCTGTCTGAAAGCTGTCCGAACCTTGACCGGTTCGATCCGAGGCGGAATGAATGCTCGCCGGGGCCTAATATGCGGCGAATCCGCCTGCTTCGTGTTTGCCGCTGGTGATTGTACGGCTCCGCTGCGCTTGTCAAGGTCGTGCCCCCGCCCCCCGCCGCCTCCACCTTGACAATGCTCACTCCGCCGGGAACTGCGGAGCTTAGGAAACACGAAGCGAATCTTTGAAGCCGGTCGGCTCTGGAATCGGAAACTGGATGTTTTTAAAAGCTCTGGCTACACTCGACGCAGATGAAACGCTACCGGGTCATTCTCGATACCAATGTGGTGCTTGCGGCCATGCGCTCGCAAACCGGCGCGTCCTTCCGGCTTTTGGGTACGATTGGTCATCCTCAGTGGCAAAGCGTCGTGACGCCCGCGCTGATGTATGAATATGAGGACGTTGCCCGGCGACCCGGCGCCGCGCCCGGATTGTCGCCGCCGGACATCACGAACATCTTGGACATGATTTACCGGGAATCGCACCGTCAGCTCGTCTGGTTCGCGTGGCGTCCGCTTTCGCCGGACCCGGGCGATGACGCGATTCTCGAAGCGGCTATTGCCGGACGGTGTGACTATGTGGTATCGTTCAACGAACGGCACCTGCGGGTGATTCAGGAATTTGGCATCGAAGTCCTGAAACCCGTGGATTTGCTCAAACTGATTGGCGAAATTAAATGAAGGCCATTGAACTGAAAATGCCGGACGAGGTTTACCTGAAGCTGGAGAATCTCGCCTCCCAAGATCACGAGCCCGTAAACGTGTTCGCGTCGCGGAAGTTGGAGGAATTTGCGCGTGCCGTGGAGGATTTCGCGGAGCTTGAGCGCCGGGCGCAACGCGCCAGCCGTGAAAAGTTCGAGTCTTCGATGGCCAAGGTTCCGAATATTCCGCCCGCGCCAGGCGATGAACTATGAGGGTAAATCTGTGACGCCGAACAAGCGCCAAGTTGGTAATCGCCAGATTCGCGGTGGACCGAGCATACCCGCGCCCAAACGTGATGGCATTGCCATTCGCGCCAAAAACGTGAATTGGGAAAAATTTGACCGCGTCATGGCCAAAGTGCGCGACGTTCCGCCGCTGCCGGGCGATGAACAAATCTGATACTGTGATTGGATACTGGTTGCCATTTTCCGGTCAAATCGCAGCCAAACGCAGCCAAGGCAAAAATGCGAAATCTCCTGTAACGACAAGGGTTTTGCAATAATTGTCAATCGGAGCCAATCGCGGAAAAAGGCCGTTGGCTGACTACGGATCAGCAGGTTAGAGGTTCAACTCCTCTTGGGTGCACCACTTTTTTCAAGGATTCCGGGATGTTTTCGCCAGTCTTGCCCATTTGGGCAAGACGCCAGCCAGCCTTGCAAGCCATCCACGACGCGCTGGAGCCGCCGGTAATTTTTAACTCCTCAACCGTTAATCGCGGCCCCGTGACCATTGAACGAAGGCGGCCCGGGCGGAGCCGATTGTTCCGGGTCATGCGATGCGATTTTTTAATAAGTCTTGCTGATAAATCATAAGAGTAGATTAAATATTATGTACTAATCAATTATCATGTTAATGTTCAACATCAACCGGGTTGGCGGCGGGGGTGACGGTTCAATTGCCAGTTAACCCTCTAAATCAGTCTCACGATCTGGTCGTTAGCACACCAACGGATTGCCGATGTCCCGCTCGGTGATTTCCAACGGCCTGCTCAACGGTCTGTCCGAAGGCTGGTACACCAACCGCCAGCTACAGGTCCGTGAAAACTACCGCACGAACTATTCGGACGGCGTGCGCACGAAGTGGTGGCCCAATGGCAGGAAACTTTCGGAAGCCATGATTGTTCTGGGCAGAATCCAGGGTCTTTACCGACGCTGGTATGAAGATGGCATGCTGGCTGAAGAGATTCCCATGCAGGAGGGCAAGATCGAAGGCCTGGGCCGCGCCCATTATGAGAATGGGTCTGTGAAAGCCGAAGTCACCAGCCATGACGGGAAGGTGGTTGGGCAGCACACTTGGAAGGAGGGCGAACGTCAGGGTGAACACCAAGAGCAGAAATAATGAAAGCAGAAACCTTCAAACCGGCTGGTCTCCCAATTTATGAGGACATCGCTGGGATATTCAGAGATCGCCGTGTGGTTTTTCATTGCGGCAATCAGATGAACGCGCTGTCAACGTCAGCCGCGATTTCAGGATACGCTTCGTGGAGAGGCTCGAAGAGGGCGGATCATTTCTGGTGGTAAATATCCAGGGTGCGGGTCCAGGTCAGGCCGGTGTCCGGCACGTCCACGTTGGCCGGCTCGAGATGTGAACGGGCGTGGACTTGTGCCGCCGGTTGGGCACAATCATTTCCTTAAGCCGGTTGAGCAATTATTCGCGTGCAAATTATCATTATTTCCTTAAGCCAGTGGTGTTCTGACCGATACGAGAAAAGAGCAGCCACGATCTTGCAGTTGCAGGTGCAGCGCGGAGTGTGCCCCGGGCGTGATGGTCAAAAACAAAATGACAGCAGCACTGAGAACTGATGAAAACCCCCCGGTTTTTTGTGTTGGCCGGTGCCAACGTTGCCGGTGGCGTCCCCATGCTCCAAGCGCGGGGCCGCAAGATTCTCCAAAGACTCCCCCTCAATTTTCACCAAAACCAATATGCTAAATCCTGACGACTTTAAGCTGGCCATTCAGGCCGTTGATGCCCTGGGGGCGAACCCTTCCGTGCTGGTCAAGGTGGCCAATCTGGCCCATGACCCGAACACGGACCTCTCGGCGATCTGTGAGTTGCTGCGGAATGACGGGCCGCTGGTGGCGGACATCATCCGCATCAGTAACAGCCCGTATTATGCCCCGGCGGCGCTGCACAGCAACTTGAATTCGGCGGTCAACCAGATCGGTTTGCGGGAGGTCATCCGGGTGGTCAACCTGAGCCTGTCCCATCGGATTTTTGCGCGCGACCTGCCCGGGTACGGGGTGTTTGCCCAGGATTATTGGAGTGATTCCATCGCGGCCGCGCTGGTGATGGAGGCTTTGGCGAAACACTCCGACCTGAACGCGGATGACGCCTACACCATCGGCATTCTGCATGCCATCGGGCGCGTGCTCATCAATTACGTGCTCGATGAACAGGGGTTTTCCATTTATTGGGACGGCCATCATTCCATCGAAGACTGGGAGCGAGGTTCGGTGGGATTTGATTACGCGGATGCCGGAGCGATGCTGTTGGAACACTGGCGCTTTCCGACCGAGACGTGTGATATCATTCGCTGGCAACTCGATCCGGAGAAAGTGTTGGAACCCATCTCCTTTCTGGGTTCGTTGCAGTTTACCCAGCGTTTGCTCGCGTTGACCGGGCTGGATTTTGAGGCCAAAAGCTGGCAGCTTTCCGAGACGGACCCTTATGTGAAGGCGGCGGGATTGACCCCGAAACTGATCGTCGAGCTGGTTGACGCCTGCCGGGAAGACTTTAAGTGCATCATTGAGTCGGTTGGAGCGAGGTAACCCTGTCTGTCTGCCTGGCTTTTGCCCGGCTCCAAAACGGACGCAAGTTTGACCTGCGTCAATTCCCGGCCGCCGTGTCGCCGCGCGCGAAATGCGGGGAAGGGGCAAACCCGGAGCGGGCCTGGCTGCAAAAGTGTGCAAAATCCTGTCAGAAAAAATAAAACAACCCGGTCCGTAAAATAAAAAATTATCGTGTCTTATCGTGTCTTTGGGTGTTTTTTCGTTTTGCGCCCGGCCGGCCAGCCGAAGGCCGGGCAGTGGGCCATTCTCCTTTGCCGGCGTCGCTTCACTCAGATGCCTCAACATTGTACTTTCATCCTCCTCACCAGCACTCTCACATTCGCGCGGGTTTGTCAAATGCAGGGGGGGATGTATTTTGATAACTAATGGAGTCCGCATTTTTGAATGACCCCGTTACGAGCCACTGCGCAGCCGGCCACTGTCCGAGGTCCTGGGACGAAAACGCACGACCAACCAACCGCTTTTCGGTGTCTTTCCCCGTTCCAAATCTCGAGAAGCCAAAGGAAACAGCGCACCATCAAAAACTGACGGCTTTATGACCTTCTGTCAGATCCGGCTGAGCAACTCGGCTTTCTTGGCGTTGAACTCCTCGTCGCTCAGCACGCCTGACATTTTCAAGGCGCCCAGACGTTCGAGCGTGGCGAGCACATCGTGCGAGGGGCCGGCAGCCGCGGGCGGGCGGGAGCCGCTGACCGTCGGCGGGGCCGTCCGGGAAGGCCGGCCATTTTGCGAAACGACGGGCAGACTGGCGAGATTCACCGTGCCATACTGGCTTGTGAACACGATCGAACCGCCCGTCCCTTGCTGCTGGGAAAAACCGCCGATCTGATGATCGAGCGTGTCGTACACCCAGACGTCCGATCCCGTCTGCACGGCGAGGCGCCTGGCCCCGCCAAAATAAGCGTACCGGACGGAATTCTGGGAACCGGTGGCGTTGGGGGCCCCGAGCTCTGGCGGCCACCAATTCGCGGCCGGATCAGGCCGAAAGAGGGTGGATGGCCCCTGTGGCGCGCCGGTGGCCTGTGTCTGGCTGGAATACCCGCCCTGACTCTGCGATTGAAAACTGCCGCTGCTGAGCAGGCCGGGCTGGCTGGCGAGAATCCCGGAGATGTCCTGGCACAGGGCATCCACGCGGTTTTTCAGGCCGTGATTGAACATGTCGCCCAGCATGAGCATGCCCCCCCGCATCCACTGGCCCGAGCCGCCAAACTCGGGATGGGAAAACTGGGCCATGGACCCGTTCCCGTTCAGCACGGCAAACATCATCTGCGTCACTGCGTCCACGCTGAAGCCGTGGCGCCGGGCGAGGTCGCCGGCGATTCTTTCCCCCTCGGGAGTCAAAGGTTGTGCGTTCATAGTTTGGAATTGCGTTGGAACCATTTGCCTGCCTGCCGGGCAGACCGACCTTGGCGGTAAATTGAAGAGGCCCCGGCCGGTTTGCAAGCCAAAAAAAGGCGTACTGGTCCGGCCGGGCGCATCTCATCTTTGTCGATCATTTTTGGCCTGAACGGCTGGTTTTGATTTT
>CAZUBG010000067.1:0-23193 GCA_964618545.1 uncultured Bifidobacteriaceae bacterium
AGCGTGATGTGGAACCGGTCCAGCACGTGCAAGGCCTGGCCGGCTTGGGCGGCGACAACTTAACAAGGAAGCCGTGACCGTCAGTGCGAGCAATCGCAGAGTAGTTGAAGTTTTGGGTGTTACAGGCTGACCATACATCCGCAGGAAACGCGAACTTCAATCATCTCCTTCAAAGGAATAGGGAGTCGTGTGTCTTTTAATAAAACAGCGAAGGTTAAACGGCGGCGATATTCAAAGGAAAAGTTGATTACAGCCCCGCGAGGGGCAAAACGCGGCGTGAAACGCCGGTTTTTATAAAACGGGGATTCCCGCCGGTTCTCCGTTTTGGATTTCGGTCGAATCCTCGCGGTGCGGATTCTTCCCTCATAAAACCCTGCATTGCATTTCGGGTTTTTTTCAAACCTCACGGTTTGAAGTTTATCAGGGATTTTCAGGGAAAATTTCTGATACCAAAGGTTTATCAAATTAAGAGCATGATTCAAGACAGACAACTTTTGCAGTTAATCAATCCCGCGATTGAAGTCATCGTGCATTTCATCGGCCAACCACTCAGCGCGGGAACGTGCGCGTTTGAATCGGAACTTTTGCGCGAGATTGAGCGCAACCAGTCCGGCCTTGACCTGTTTCGCGCCGATGGACTTTTCAAAAACCGCGAATATCACACGCTCGAAAAACACGCGGTTTACAAACTTTACTCCGCCGCGCACGGCACCGAATTGACATTCACCTTGGACAAGTGGCGCGGGATGCCTGCCGCCGTCGTTCTCATGCTCAACACCGCGATAACTAAACAGGGAAACTTTTGGTCTTTGAGGAAATTCCTGAACAATGCCGCGAAGTCCATATTTGCCATTGGCATTTCCGCGATTGTGGGGGACGCGCAGGCCAACGGCCATCCAGTCAGGCACAAACCGGATTTTCGCCGCGAGCGCACAAGGGACGGGACGCCCAAACTTGTGAGACTTTATGAATATCTGGGTTTTTCGCGCATGAAGGGTAACAACATGGCCTTGACCGCTGAGAATTTCACCCGCGCCGTGGGGTCAAAACGCCATAACAAAACAGTTAAGGCCGGTTGACCCGAAAACCCCTGAATCCAAACGCCGTAAATCGCCGCTGGCGCGTTTTTGGAGGCCGCGAGGGTGATGACAGCGGCGGGAACTGCGAAGGCTCTGGCGCGGTTGTAGCGCGTTTCAAGATTTTGACTTGCCAGCGACAACAAAACAATCAAACCACGCAAAAAAAACACAATTACCTTGATTTTATTGGTGATTTTGAATATACTTCGTCAAAACCACTCTATGACAACTTGGTTGAAACTTGTTGGCTCGACAGAATACCCGATTACCGCCGCTCCGTGGCATGGCATTTACAAGAGTGACTACGTTGGATTTCGCAAAGCAGCCAAGCCCAGTATTCAAGCGGGCGACCATTTATTTTTTTATGCACCGGGCGGTTCCAATCGTATTTTCGCATTGGCAGAAGCAGTCAGCGACCCTGAACACGACCCGAATTACAAACCGAACGAACATGGAAGTTGCCGCTGGCGATTAGCTGTGAATTATCTCAGGAATATGCCCGTGGCTTCCGGCATCCTGATTGATGAGATTATGAGCGGTGAGCGCGATTTGAGATTGTCCGTGCGGCAGGCATCTCATGTGAGACTACTGGCGGGAGAAAGTGACCTCGCATACAAAAAACTTCCAGAAAAGCTTTGAGAGCGGGGAAGGCTCTATTTATTAAATTTTATTTTGGGGAGCTTCAAAAGTCGGTTTGGGGCATCGGCGCAGGGGGAATTTCTGAACTTTTTGACTGTCCTGACTACCTTGAAAAATGGTGACTCTGTTGTAAGTTTGTGTTGTAAGGTGGGGTTTTTTGAAGCCAAAAAACTCATAAAACCCTTGTAAACATTGGCTTGGAGCGGGTGAAGGGAATCGAACCCTCGTTTCGACGTACCCCTCTGCAACCCTCTGCAAACCCCTGTATTTATTGGCTAAAACTTGCATTCTCAGGTTTCGTGAGCTACATTAAGCTACACCGGTAAACCGGTGACTATGGAAAAATAAACGACTGAATTGAAGAAAGCGAGCATGTTATGGCCTCCAAATATCCAAGAACCAACTCGCCGTTCTGGTGGATCAAGTACCGGACCCCCGAAGGCGACTACCGTTGTGTGTCCTCCGGTTTGCGGCGGGACAATGTGAAAGAAACGCGCAGCGCGGACAAACTCGTCGAGCGTTACGAACGGGAGGAAAGCAAGACCGCCGGCAGCGGCGAACGGCAGCACGCCGCCTTTGGCGAGTGGGTGCCCGGTTTTCTCGAATCCAACTACAACACCCCGGAGACGGCCAAGACCTTTGAAGCCTACGGCTGGCGCTGGCATTCGGTGGCGAAGTTTTTAAACGCCCAGCAGATCAAATATCCCCGGCAAATCACCTACAACCATGCCTGGCAGTATCTGGAATGGCGCAAGGCGGGCAAGGACGGCATCAAGCCGGGCAGCCACAACACCGCCCTGCAAGAAATCAAGTTTCTCAGTCTGCTGATGACGCAGGCCGTCCGGCGGGGCTACGCCGAGGGCAACCCGCTGCTGCATCCCGGCATCCAAAAACACAAACCCGCCGAGAAACCCGCCATGACCGACGAGGAAATTGCCAAAATCCGCGCCGAACTGGCCCGCTGGCCGGAATGGATGCGGACGTGTTTTGAGATTGCCATTTACACCGGCTGCCGCGTGAGTGACACCAACATTCCCTTGAAGGACATTGACCTTGAAGCCAAGACGATCACGCTGGAAAAGCCCAAAGGCGGCGCTGAACGGGCCTTTACCGTGCCCATGCGCGAAGAACTGGTGCCGCTTTTCACCCGGTTGAAATCGGAGCGGACGAACGATCAGACCGCCTATGACTTTGTGGGTACCGGCAGCAAATGGGAAAAGCCCTCGAAAATGTGGTGGCGGTTTTTCAAGCAGAATGACGAACTGAACCTGCCCCACCTGACCTTCCACTGCACCCGCGTTACGTTCATCACGCGGGGGGCGAAGCAGGGCATTCCGCAGTCCAAAATGATGAAGCTGGTCAATCACGCCAGCGAGGAAATCCACCGGGTCTATCAACGGCTGGTGGTGGCCGACGTGCGTGACGAGTTGAACGCCATCAAAATTCCAGCAGCCGCTGACCCCGCGCCCAGTCCTTCGGATGACACGCATACACGGCCCGCATCCGAAAGGCGGGGTGAGCGTAAATCCATTCCGAAACCGCCGCCGGGTCCAGCCGCCGAGGCCGCGTAGCGGGGTCAGGGTACGTGGCCTTTCTGACCGCCAGAATGTAGCTGGTCGAGTAGCCCAGTTCCTGGGCAATCTCGCCCGCCGTGCAATGGCGGCGATGCTCTCCGGGAGGGGTGGCAGGTGGAGCTTCCGGCTCGGGCGGGGTATCTATTTTCGGACGTTTGCGGGGGACTGTTTCGGTGGGCGCAATGGCAGGCCCGCCCGGCCCGACTTTGGTTGGCGGGTGGAAAAACTCATGGTGATCGTGGTAACGAAACTTGACGCCGTCCATACGAACCCCCTCAAGTTGAAGACTCGCCAGACGGACGCAATGGAATTTGTTTCTCGGGTTCCATAACGCCTCAGCAACCAATAAATAGTAGCATCACTTTGCTGGTTTGGCAGCGGGCTATTTGCGTTTTCATGTCAAAAATATGGACCCGTTTCCGAAATGTTTTGTTATGAAAGCCACACATCTTTTTTGGGGAAAATGTGCTATATTGAAGCTTAATTCTACGCATTGCATTTTGCATGGCGGACCACCCCGAAAATTTTCGGCCCATTCGGGCGGTGCCAGTGGGCCATAGCTCCGGCTGAAACGCCGATTTAATAGGGGCTGAATTTCAACATAGGGGCATTTAGTTGGTGAACTCATGCCAGCAGTCTGGCAGAAAGGAGTAAAAGGAAGGTGTATGTCCTACACAAAATGAGGCGTCCAATGAGGATGCGGGCAGTTGCCCGAAGCGACCGAGCCGGGCAGGGTTGACATAAGAAAAACGCCGGGTTAAACGCCCCGGAAAAATACCTGGACGGGAGCTTTCACCGCCTTGGCAATCCGCATCAGCGCCTCGATGGAAATGATTTTTTCCCCGCGCTCAATCTCGCCAAGGTATTTGGGGTTCAAACTCACCGCTTCCGCCAGCTCCTCCTGCGTGAGACGGGCATTTTTTCGACGGAGCCGAATCGCTTCGCCAATCAACTTGCGATGACGTAAAACCGGCTTGCGCCTTTTCTTCGGGTTTACCACCCCAAAAGACTGGCGAGACTGGCTTAAAGCTTACACCAGCAACATGCTGGTATTTTTAGAGTTGATTCCGGCAGGCGAAATGTTAAAAGCGTTGGAATGAAAATCAGAATTCACACCGTTCAGGCAACAATCCGGCTTCAACCGCCCTCAAAGTTCATCCACCAGATCGCGCACTTTCACTTTCAGTGCCTTGGCGATTTTCAACAATGAAGTCAGGGAAATTTCCATGCTGCCCCGTTCAACCTCGCCGATGAAATTATGATGCAAGTCCGCTTTCTCCGCCAATTTTTCCTGGGTGAGACCGGCTTGTTTCCGGCAGGTGCGGATTTTTTCGCCCAGCACGAGGCGATGATGTGGTTTCGACGGCATTGCGGCTTCACTAAAACAGGAAGCACCGGGCACATACACCCAGCATACTGGGTTTTTTATGCTTGCAGCTTTCCCGCCCAGCGCGTACAAATCCATGAATTTCGGAAAGCCAGTTTCAATTTTGATGATTTGATAAATGTCCGTCAGGAATCTTTTATGAGCGACAAGGTGAGAATTTTGGTGGTAGAAGACGACACCCCTGTGGCCATGATGATTATGAATCTGCTGACCCGCGCAAAATGTGAAGTGGTGGTCGCGCAGACCGCCGCGAGAGGATTGCAACTGGCCGAAAAAGAAAGCTTCGACCTGGTCACCTTGGACATCCACCTGCCCGATTTAAACGGCTTCGACCTCTGTTGCCGCCTCAAGCGAAATCCCCGTCTTTCCGGCACCCCGATAGTTTTCGTCTCCGGCCCCTGCGGACAGGATTTGCAGCACAGTTTTGACGCCGGAGCCGTTGATCACATCGCCAAGCCGTTCGAGGCGCTTGATTTTGCCTCACGCCTCCTGCGGCACATTAATCCGCTCAAAAACTAACGGCATGAATTTTACGCCTTCTCACAACCGACAAAAAGTTCGTTCCAACTGCAACGCAGGGCCAATTTCAACCGGGCCAGTGTCGGCAGGGCGGGAAGATACTCCCCGGCTTCAAGGCTTTGCACGTACCGCGCACTCACCCCGGTCTTTTCCGCCAGCCTCTCTTGGGTCAACTTCCGCCGGGAGCGCAACGAGGCAATATTTTTGCCAAATTGTTTGCGCTGGGGGCATTTTTTGGTTTTGCGCGTCGGCATCATCTCATCGTTGCGCAAAGGGGGGCGAAGGAACACGAGGCTTTACATCGTGTCTTGATTGCTCCATGGCTTTTCCGTCCGTTTCCCGTCCGAAGGGCAAACCGGGGGATTGCGCCCGTTTCAGGAAGTCACCCGTTTGTTGCTTGCATTTGGCGAGGAGACGTTTACAACCATGACCGGGCAATTATCAGAATATAAAAATATGAAGAAATTCAGCCGAGAAAATCACTTGTTCCGCAATTTCACCCGCCTTGCGGCCCGCTCACTTTTGGTGGCGGGCTTCCTGTTTTTGATGGCCAAAGCATGGGGACAAACCGTGCCCGTCTTGAAAATCGCACCTGCTGGCACCAACCAGTATTCCATCACAATTTCCAACAACATCGGCGCTTTGGACTATGATTTACAGTGGAGCCCGGCCTTGGGGAATGGGAACTTTCTCTGGACGTACGCCGCCATTGGGGTTCCGGGAGGGACCAATTTTCTCCTTAATGCCAACGCCTACCCCGCGACTTTTTTTCGCGCCATCCTGGACACAAATACTCCCCCGCTGTGGCAATCATCCAACCCGAGCATTCCCAACTCGCCCATCTTGCAAGTATTCATCTACAACCCGACCAACGGGGCGGTTTTGCACTAAATTAAAATTTTTCTCATGCCCAATATGACCACGTTATTTACATTCTTCCGCCGCCTGGCCGGCTGTGCGATCCTCGCCGGCCTGCTGGCGGGTGGAGCGATTGCCAGCCATGCCCAGGGCTTTGGATTTTATTTCACGACCAACAGTTACACCGTGGTGGCCGGGGGGTCAATTTCCGGTTCCGTTGGGATCAACCAGGTCAACAATCTCTACGATGAGTACTATTATGATGATTATTATTGGTACTATGACAATAATGGGGATTACAATAATTTTTATTGGGAATGCGATTACTATAACGATCCGACGGTTTGGTGGGTCCATAACTACGACGCCGCCGCGACCACCGTCCAACTGTCCTCCGGCTTGGGATCGGGGGCGCAGACAGTTACCTGGCCAGCCGACTATTATAATCCGGAAAGTTTTACGATTAACGTCGCCAACGGTGGGAGTCCGGGGCTGGATTTGACGGGGACGCTGACCGTCAGCGAGAACGACCCTGAGTATGAGGATGATTATTGGTACTACTGTTATTATTATAACGTGGACGACGATTACGCGGTTTATTGCAATCCCAGCGCCTATACGCCAACCCCCGCCAACGTGACGGTGCTCAACCCCAACACCATCATGAGCATTAACGTGACGGGCAGTTCGCAACTGGTGGAAGGGGCGTCAGCGGACAGCACGACGGTCCAGATTTACCGGGGAGACAATTTTAACACCCGGACGGTGTATTTTACCGTCGGCGGAGATGCCGTCAATGGTGAGGACTACGACGCGCCGTTTACCGGGACAACCGGCAGCGTAACGCTTGCCGCAGGCAGCTACTCGGCCACCGTTAACATCTCGACTTATGCCGGTGCGGATACGTTCGGTCTATCGGAACCTTCGACGTTGACCCTGACCCTGATTTCCGACCCAATGGGCTCCTATCAGATCGGCTCACAGGACAGCGTTGCCATCACCTTTGAAAACGACGATCTCGACACGGCGCAACTGACGAGGGCCACCAATCCGTCCTTTGACGATCTGAACATTGCCCGGAACAAGAACGGCACCAACAATGTGGGCTGGTGGGCGACCAACAGTCTCATTGCGTCGTCTTCTCCATTCGTCAACGTGTTTGCAACCGCCCCTTATGCCAGCAGCAGCGGGCCGGTGTCGGGAGAATTTACCATCACCCGTGGCGGCCTGACCACCAACGCCGTTACGCTGAACTACACCGTCAGCGGCACGGCTGGTGCCGGGACAAATTATACCGCCTTGCCGTCCTCGATTGTGTTTGCCGCTAACCAGACCAGCACCAATTTGCTGGTCAACGTGCTCACCAACACCCCGTTGACCAACGCCCAAACCGTGGTATTCAGCCTGAACACCAACAGCGCCTATTTCGTGGGATACAGCAGCCAGGCCGTGGTCACGATTCTGCCACCGGGAGCCACAACCAATTCAGTGCCTTCCCCGGCCGGACGCTACGTTCGCGGTTCGGGCAGCAACCCAACATATTGGTCGCAGGTCATTCCCTTGAACGCCGAGACCGGCACGGTCTACAGCAACCAGAATGGGAACTGCTCCTCGCTGTATCCCCTCATCACTTCGTGGAGCACCAACCTGTTTTATCATTACAATGCGTCCAGCCTTTTGTCCCAAACCAACATGACCAACCGCATCGCCTTCAACAATCCCATTGTGGCCTTCGGCGAGCGAGTCGGCGGAACGCCGTTATATTTCAGCCAAAATTACAGCTTCGGCATATACGCCGGTGACCCGGTGCGCTCCAATTTGCCAGTGGTTATCCAGGCGTTCTACCGTACCAACTTCCAACTGGCAGGCACGATTAATCTCCTGCCGCCCAATTATTTCGCCACCAATTCGATGGTCAGCTACGCGACCAACGGATTTGAAGTGACCACGAACGGCTTCGGCTTAACAACCACCCTGTCGGATTCGCCCGGCCTGAGTTGGGGGACGACCTCGCTTGGAGCGTATGAACTGACCCAAAACGCCACGAGCCAGTCCACGAATTATTACTACCAAATCTCCGTCGCTGGTTACCCGGCGGATAGCACCAACGCCATGGTCACCGCCACCAACGGCAGGGTGGCGGTTGCCTCCCCGCTCTACACACTGGAATTTGAACCAAGACCGGCGTGGCGTTCAATCTTTCTGGACCAACCGCAGTTCGCGGGGAGTCCACTACCGCCATTCTATGCCGGCATGACCGTGGCGGAAATGCTCACCAACACCCCAGCGGTGACCAATGTGGTGACCATCGCCCCGACTGCCGCCACGAATTTGGACGACAGCCCGGAACTGCGGCGGCATCCGATCCTGGACAGCTTTGTGGCCAGCATGGGCAACGACCCGGTTGCGCTGGCCAATTACGTCATCAACAACATTGATCTCACCGACCCCATGGGCTACAGCGACAACGGCAACGTCGCCGAACAGTCCATTGACCCCGGTGGCGTCAGCCGGGGTGCGCTGGGGGTTTTTCTGGAAAAACAAGGCTCGGCGGCAGAACAATGCGCGTTGCTGGTCTACCTGCTACGTCAGGCGGGTGTCCCCGCCGTTTATGAATTTGCCCCGCGCAACGGGTTGCAAATTCTCAATGCGCGGTTAAGCCAGATGTTGAAGTTCCAGATTCAGGGGGCCGTCAGTGAAGCGGGCCAGCTTTACACCACCAACACGATGATTCCCGTGAATTACCCATGGGTGGCGGCCTATATCGGCACCAATTGGGTTCACATTTTCCCGTGGTTGAAGGATTACGAAATTACGGAAGGCTTCAACTTGTGGGACTACATGCCTAGCAACTATCCCAGCGCCTATCCATGGGCGCGGGATTACGTCTACGGCAAGACGAACCTGCTGTCGCTGACCCAAAACGGCGACAATACGCCCCGCATTATCTTCCCGGCCTATTTGCAGCAAACGCTACTGCAAAATTATCCGGGCATTTCCGTGAATGACATCGGGGTGCAGATTCTAAACCGCCAGCATTACTATGCCCGCTGGCAGGATTTCCCGACGCCGACCTATGTTACCAACGTCAGCACGTCCCTGGAAAGCCTGACTTCCAGCGGCATCACCAATATCAGCCCGACCCTGACCAATGTGTTCGACACGGTTAGCGTGGAAATCTACAGCCTCAGCAATGTCACCAACAATATCCAAACCGGGCCGCTCCGGCTGTGTGATTTGCATGACCGGGAATTA
The DNA here is from genome assembly GCA_964618545.1 of uncultured Bifidobacteriaceae bacterium. Lineage (GTDB taxonomy): Bacteria > Verrucomicrobiota > Verrucomicrobiia > Limisphaerales > UBA11358 > UBA11358. Next base: position 9,312 of record CAZUBG010000067.1, read on the forward strand.
TATGTATATCAGGCCATCACCAACACGGTGCATTCCAACCTTGTGCAGTTGAGTCTGATTCTGGCCCCGTACCGCACCAACATCACCACCCAATATTCCTACGGCAACGACACCAATTTGCTGTCCAAGGAAGTGTTGTCGATGACGCTGGGAACCAATGATAATCAGTTGAATGTGCGTTTCGTTTACCAGCGGCTCCGGTCGCTGACGGCCGCCTATCCGATCAATTCGTCGGCCGCGTTCGCCGGAATCAATGCGGCGGAGACGGTGGTTTTGGAACGTCCGTTGCTTAAAGGGGATCAAGCCGCGCTGTGCATGGACTACGGACGCGTCACCGAGGACATGCTGAATGTATATGCCACGGAATTGTGGCAAATGCAGGAGTCGTTAAAGCTAAGCCCATCCCTGACCAACAGCCTCTCGCCGGACCTTTATTTGGGTGCGCCGATGTATCTGGCCGGGCTCTCTTACTACAAGGAAGTCAGCGACTTCACGGCCCAAAACGAGGCGTTGAACAAGGTCAATGTCCTGTCAACATGGGCGGCGGGACTGTCCAAAATCAGTGCGGCACGCGCTTCTAACGGCACGCTCACCAATGGAGTTGATCCCGTGTTGCCCAATGTGGACATGGCGTTTTACCAGACCACGGAAGTGGGCAACGGCACGGTGCAGCCCAATTCCAATCAAACCTTGGAAATGGCGCAGCAAAACTTTGATTTGCTCTCCATTCTCGACAATTCTGCCGAGGAACACCGGGTGCTCAACCATTTTTACCAGCAGACCAACGCGGTTTCAACGGTGCGCATGCTGCAACTCTCGCAGGCCGGAGGCCAAAACATCGTGGCCTTGAATTACCAAAATTATGCGGGGCAAGGTCAGACCAGTTATCAGGGCTCACCCCTGGCCGATTGGGACCCGAATCTATGGTCACAGGTGCAGGCGGCGTTCCAAAACGCCTATGATGGTGAATACGTCACCGCCTATATTACGCCCGGCCCGATGACTAATTCCGCCTACAGCGGCATGGCCGCCTTGATTCTCGGCTGGGGCCAGTGGCAGGCGCTGATCTCGCCCGCAAGTCTGAACGGCGGATTCGGTGAAAATTTTGCTTCAGACACCATCACGCCGGAAAACGCCGTCAATTTCAGTCTGGGCGGCGGTGACGGCGACTTCTCCATGACCACGGTTCCTCCCGGCACGGGCACCGTTCTGGCACCCACCACAAGTTCGGAAGCTGATTATGCCACCGAGTTGAATAATATCCTGACCGGGCAGGACATCTTCACCACTTTTGACACGGATTGGAGCACCGGTGTCAATTCGAGCCTGAATCCCACGACAACCGGGACTACGGCGCAAACCGATGGCTCGGCCCTGTCCACCAGTGCCAGTCAGGGTTATTTGGGCGAGATATGGGCCGCGCTATCACAAGCGGCAACGGACGTTGCCGACCCGGTGCAGCCGGTCACCGGCGAACATTACGTTGACGCCACGGACTTGCAATTGCCGGGACCGTTTCCGCTGACGGTCCGCCGCAATTATTCCAGCCAAAATCTCGCGGACAATCAATTCGGCACGGGCTGGAAGTTGAGCCTCATGCCCTATCTCAGCGTGGCGGTCGGCGGCACCAATATTTATGCCGCCGATATGGACGGCGCGGTGCTGGCTTACGTGCAAACCAATCTCAGCACCAATATCTTTGTGCCCACGCTGGCCGCCAACCCGGCGTTGAACAACGACACCACTGCGGGCGTGGGTGGCTTGGTAAACCGCTTGCGCGACCGGCTGGTAATGAATGGCACCACCAATTATACGCTCTACGGAGCGGACGGCAGTACCCGCACTTTCTTAGTGATGTCGTTTAACAACGGCATTCTCAACCAGACCCGTCCCTACTTGCAAAAATGGACGGACAGCCGGGGTAATTATTACACCTTCACTTATGGCACCAATTCCAGCCAGCCAAATTTCGGCCAGGTCGTCCGCATTCAATCCAGCAACGGCAACTATTTGGGCTTTGATTTCGATATCAATGGTCACATTTTGGACGCCTACTGCGGGGACGGGCGCCGGGTGTCCTACGAATTTGATGATTACGGCGACCTCACCGGTGTGACCCTGCCGGATGCCACCGCGCTTTCCTACATTTATCAGCACGCCACCCAAACCGTCACCAATGGCGTGGCGACGTATTCCACGCATCTGCTCATCGAGGAGGACAAGCCCGACGGGCGCGTTCTCCAAAATTTCTATGACAGTCAGCGGCGTGTGACCAATCAATGGTCCACAGCAGGGACAACCTTAAATCCCATTCAAACTGCCACCATCGTGTACGCCAACAATTTCAACCTGACGAATTCCTACACCAACACCGTCAGTGGGTATACGCTCATCACGGACGGCAACAACAATACCACTCGTTACGACTACACCAACAGTCTCATCACCAAAATCACCGACCCGCTGGGGCAGACCATTCAGCAAACATGGTGGCCTGATACTGCCACCACGCCGGGTTACCCGCGCAGCCTGCAACAGACGATTGACAAGCGTGGCTTGGTAACGCAGTACGAATACGACAACAACGGCAACGTGACCAATTCCATCATGACCGGGGATCTGACCGGCGACGGCATCACCACGCAGACGGCCACCAACACCGCCAGCTATAATTCCAACAGCCTGCCCCTTCAAATGACCGACCCATCGGGCAACGGCATGATGATCGTTTATGACCCTGTGTTCACTTATCTGCCCCAGCAAATCATCCGGGTTGCCGGGACCACCCCCGTCATCACAAACTTCATGGTCTACGGGGACGCCACCAATATTGTGGTTGTCGGCAGCCTGACACAAACCAATCTCGCCTTTGGTCTCCTGACCCGCGAGGTGATCGCCACCAATTCTCCCGACGCGGCCACCAACGACCGCGCCTATAATGGCAACGGATTCCTGACTCAGTCCATTCGTTACAGCGCCACCGGCGACCCCAATGTCACCAACGCGTACTTTTACAATGAACGGGGCCAGATGGTGAATCAGGTGGATTCGCTGGGGGCGGTGACATCTTTTGATTATGACGCCATGGGCCGGCCCATTGCTCAGGAAAATGATGATGAATTCGGCAATCCCCTGTCGTGGAGCCTCAATTACTATGACGACAACGGCGAACTCAATTGGGTGGACGGCCCGCGTTATAATCCCGAGGATTACATTTTTTACGATTATGACGGCGCGGGCAGGCCCACGACGGAAATCCACTGGCGTTCCCAGGCCAACAACACCGGCAACGGTGTCACCGCCCCGAGTGGCTACAATCTGTATGCCCAGACATTCTATCAGTATGACCCCAACGGCAACCTTCTTCTGAAAGTGGACCCACGCGGGGCAATGACCACCAACGTTTGGGATTCCCTCAACCGGCTGATAAAAACCACCCACCTTGACACGAACGGCACGACCGTATTGGGCAATGAACAGTTTGGCTATGAGCCAGGCGGTCAAATTCAGTCCTACACCAACGCGCTTGGAGGAATCACGACCACCCTCTATACCATCACCGGAAAGCCGGAATCCCGCCTCAATGCAGATGGCTCGACCAATGGCTGGCGGTATTATCTCGACGGTCGCATCAAGCGCGAAATCCAGTCCAATGGAGCCTACTGGCAAACCAGCTATGATGATGTCAACCGCATCACCACGCGCACGTTTTATTCGGCGGCAGGGGTGGCCGAAGTGGCCAACTCCACCCAGGTTGACCGCCGTGGAAACGTGATTCTGAAAGTGGACGAAGGCGGCAACAAATTCAGCAGCGTTTACGATGGTTTGGACCGGGTCAGAATCGCCGCCGGGCCGGACGTTATCACGACCAACGTCTTTGAAAACATTTATTTCCAACAGACTAATTCCATCAGCGTCCTGCAACAAATCAGCACCAATTTTTATGACGCCGCCGGACGTGCCATGACCAACATTAACGCGTTGGGCGAAACCGCCGTTACGAAAATGGACGCCTTGGGGCGGGTCACCACCAACCTGCTTTTCAGCGCCACGGGAACCTTGGTACGCGAGCATTACACCGCCTATTCCGCCGACCACAACAGCGTCACCATCACCGATGGTTCCGGGCCATCAGCCATCAGTCATACCATGTATACCGATCCTGACGGACATACTTTGCTTTCCATCGCCAATCCCGCGCCCGGTGCGACCGAATTCACGTTGAACCAATATGACCTTGCCGGGAATCTCGTTTCCGCGCAGCACGACTCGTCTGCGAGCGGCATCGTCACCAACTGGACCACGACCGCCTTCAATTATGATGGCCTCAATCGTGTTATTAGCAAAGTTGACCGGGACAACGCCCTTACCACCTATTCGTATGATTCGCTGGGCGACCTCACCAACCGCACCCTGACCAACAGTGTGCAAATGTTGGCCACCTACAATAATGCGGGACAAAAATTGGCCGATTGGATTGTCGGGGGCGCGTCCATCACTCGGAGCAATGGCTACGCCTACTTCGCCAGTGGCACGCCCCAAGCCGGAATGCTGCAAACCAAGACGGACGGGCGGGGCGTGACCTGCACCTATGCGTATGACGACCGGTTCCGCGTCATTACCAATGCGTTTACCGGCTCTCTCCCCGAACAAAAGCTCACCACGTCGTGGCAGTATGAGCCCCGTGGTTATGTCACCAATTACACCGAACAATTTGCCACCAACAGCACCGGACCGGCCACTTCGGTGCAACGCACCTTCGATGCTTATGGAGAATTAACAGCGGAAACCGTCAGTGACGGGACGTTTGGTTACTCTACCTCCCAAACGTTTGACGACGCCGGGCGACGCCTTACGTTAAACATCGGCAACGCTGCATACAACTTTGCCTGGCGGGCGGACAATGCTCTGGTTTACGTCAGCAACCCCACGGGCAACGGCACCTATAGTTATGACACTGCCGGGTTGCTCACCAATCGTCTGGTTAGCGGACGCGACACCTTTGTTGCGTTGCGAGACGGTGAAGGCCGCCCCCTGTCCATCACCAATTCCATCAACCTCGTACCGAAACTGACCGAAACCCTGACTTGGTCGGGTGATGGCCTGCTTTCCTCTCACACCTTGTACCGGGGAGATTTCAACGACTATCGCAGCTATGCCTACGCGAACCAAAGTCGCCGGGTCACATCCGAGCAATTAAATCTAAACGCCAGCATCACTTGGACAAATTCGTTCTCTTATGACCGGGGCGTGGCCGGTGGTCCCGGAGCCTTGACTACGGACGGACCAGTCGGCGCGAGCTTTGGCCTCTGGTGGAGCGGCATCCCCGATGCCTTCTCACGGGTCAACGCCGAAACGAACAATGCCATTGGTTTCCTTGCTTACGGTGCCGTCAATGGCCAGTCCACGCTCAGCGCATCGCTGGACAGCCAGCCCATTCAAATCATGGACGTGGGCACCAACAACATGCAATGGCGGACGTTCATCGAAATTGCGCAGGGGGCGCACCAACTGCAAGTCAACGCCCTCCATCCCAGCGGCTTCTACACGGCCTCCGCCACCAATGCATTCACCAACACCATCCCCTACGAAGCCACCGCCGATACCTTCGACGGTAGCGGGAACATCACCAACCGAGTCTGGCGCAATGGAACAAACGGGATCAACCGGACGCAATCGCTTTCGTTTGATGCCAAAAACCGGTTACGGCAGGTCATCGAACTCAACACTAATAACTATGGGTTCGTCTGGTCGGCAGTCTACGACTGTTTGAACCGACGGATTGCCACCGTCACCACGCTCGTTTCAAATGGCGTACCGTCATCGGTACCACCGCAAACCGTCAACTCATACTTTGACCCGCAGACAGATTTCCTCGAATTGGGAGTGTTGCTCAGTTCCGCTCCCCAAGTTGAATTTTTGGAAGCGGGTACGTCACCCACGGTTCAGGCCGTCTGGAAATTGTATGGACCCGACTTAAATGGGCAATACGGCGGGGAGAACGGCACGGGTGGACTTGAGGGTGTGTCCCCGTACCTGAACACGTTCAATCCGGTCATCAGCGACGCACGGGGCAACGTGCTGGCGGAAGTCACGAATGGAGTCCCTTCGTGGATTCTCGCCCGCCCAACCGGCTACGGAGCGGTGCCCGGCTATCGTCCGGTGGCCTTTGGCAATGGGGTGGACCTCGCCCAATCGTCCGCCTGGCGGGGACGGGCCGTGGACGTAACCGGCTACTATCACTTGGGCCTGCGCGATTATGACCCGGTATCCGGTCAATGGCTCTCCTATGACCCCATGTGGAATGATCGTGACCCAAACGGTCAAAGCTTTTGCGGCGGTGATCCAGTCAATGGGTTCGACTCGAATGGTCGCTGTGTGGAAACCGCCGCTAATTATGGAGTTGGGCTTGGACAGGGATTCCTTCAAGGGTACACCGGTATTTCCACAGGAAATCCTTATGACACCGCAAATTATAACGGGCAAATGTCCGGGCGTGATCTGGCCGGATTGGCCGCTCTTTGGATGACCCTGGACGGAACCGCAAACATGGGAACCGGCGCTGGAATCATGGCGGTCAGCGCCGGAGGCGATGCAGTCACTCTTGGCGCAGCCACGCCTGTTGCCGGGCCAGCATTTGCCGGAGGGGCAGTCTTGGCGACCGGCGGGGCCGTTCAAACCGGAGTCGGAGCGTATGGACTGTATAATTTCATGAACCTGCCTCCGCTCCAATCGCCATCAAATGATTCCGGCGGAGGAGGAACGTCGGGTTCAGATTCAACCGGCGGACAACAAAATCAACCAACCGATGGAAATTCACAGCAAAGTGGAACGCCGGCCCCAGTTACGACCCCGACCGAAGGGGAATCGTCGGCAGGAACCACGCTTTTTCACTACACAGACAACCCGAATCTGGCAGGGCAAGGTTTGAATGTTAATTCGGGCGTAACCTCTGTCGGCGATTTTGACGCTACCGAGGCTATGTTCAACCTTGGAATTGATCCGCCAACCTATGTTTATCCAGTAACATTGGAAAATCCTGGCGATTACCTTATGATTGATACGGGCATACCAGCACGGAGCAGCGTTCCTGCTTGGCAAGTAATAAAACCAACGCCGTCAGGTTCTGTTGGAACACCAATGCCGGTTCCAACTGCACCTAAATAATAACTACATATTTTATGCCACTTGAAATTTCATGTGAACGGTTCAAAAATCAGTTGGTATTTGTTTTGCCAACCATTGGGTTCGGATGGAGCCAAAGATTGTCAGGCATCCCGAGGTTGGAACCTGGAAGTTCAATAGAGCCGCCATTACCGTTCAACGCGCGCATTTCTGAATTTCACTATTTCGACGGTGGGATAAGAGGAGGCATCGCAATCATTGAAGAGCTAAACCATCCTTTGAATGGTCAATGGATTGGCTTTTGTGCCCGTGACGGAGCGGGAACGCTAATGCGTAATTTCTCGACCTACCCTACCGATAACAATATAAGGATAGGCAAGACAAAGCCTGTCATCAAAATTGACCAAGAAAAATTGGCGATGCCTGAGTGGATTCAATTTGAAGGAGAACCGTATCTGAGCGGACTTGGCTATATTGTTGAAACTGTAACAACGATTGAGGAAATCTACGAACGAATCAAAAATGTGCGTAAATCCATTTAGATATTCCTATTTGTAGTGACGTATGAACGTTTCCCATACCATAACTGCTAATACTGATAACGACCTTATCAAAATAGGGGAAATTATTTGCCAAAACCGCGACTGGCGCTGGACATCAATCTGGTCGTACAACGTGCACAGGTTGCTAAAGCCGGGTATGAAGCAACGGAAGATATGGGACGACCTTGATGCGCTTATTCGTACAGAATGGGACTGGCACTTAGGGCGCGATTTGTTTCAACAGATTCGGAAGGTGACAATAGCGCAAGAAAAGGAAGAACAAAATGAGGCGGAAAGAGCCTATCTTCGCTTAGGCGAGGTGACCGCAAAGTGCATCTCGAATGCCAGTTGGAGACCGGGTTTATTTGACCTAAACGCCCCATGGCAGGTGCCAGCATTAGCGATGAAAATCGTCGATCTTCTTGGTGATGACAAGCAAAGAGATTTCTTGCAGCACCATTTCAAGTCTCTGGCGGCAAATAGATACTCGGACAGACCGTATAAATGAACCTCACGTGCCGACGAACTACATATGTTAATCGAAAGCATTGATAACGAAACGGAAGAGGAGTTCCGTATTTATGTGATCGAATTGCTAACTGGCATTTACAAACGGCTACCTGATTGGCTCGAATTTAAGGTTGGCAGACGTTTCCGTTTTAGAAGCACCACTTTTCGGGAATTCCTTTGCCCAGCGGGAAGCGTTTCCGCTTTCGTCCAGCGCCGGGCAACTGAGGCCGGTGGTATTTCACGAAGTATAATCTTGAAAGGAATACACAAAAAGAAACCGGTTTGTATCGAAATCTGTGCTGGTGCCGAGAAGGTAATTAACTGTGCCGAGTTAACGGACATATGAGGACCATTTCGATAATTTTTCCTTTGTTGCTCATGTCTGTTGGACTGGCGGCACAAGCCCAACTCACCGTGACCCTTTCGCCGCCAAAAATCGCAAGCCAGAAAGCCATCGTGAAATTGACCATGAAGAATGGGCTGTCCGAAAGAATTGAATCCGCCCGCGCCGTCTGCTTTCTGTTGGACGACCAAGGCGTGATGGTGGGACAATCCACCAAATGGGTGATCGGTCAAAACAAAACCAGCCTTGCCCCCGGAGCGACCAACAGCTTCAATTTCGTAATCACCAGTCCGCAGCCGTTTGCCACCACCAATCTGACCGCCAAGGTCTCATTCAGCCGGGTGATTTTGGACGGTGGCAGGTTGGCCGACGTTCGCCAATCGGTCAGTGTGGCAGAGTTGGCAAAATAGGAAATTTGACGGAAATGCCATTCAGCAGGCTTATTCTTCTGTTTGTTTCTCTGCGAGAGCTTCACGCTCAGGGTCAAAACCTTTGACAATCATTTCCACTTCCTTGCCCAGCGGCTTGATTTCAATGCGCGAAACGAACGGCGCTGTGTCGGCACCTTGCTCATACTTGGCGTCATTCTCTTGGACGAATTCCACCATGTGCTGGACGAAGCCGGTATAAAGGTCATCAAGCTTGCATCCCGTAATGCGGACCTCGCAGGTGGCGAAGGTGAGCAGAATGCCATCCGAGGGATTGTATTGCACCATTTCCAAATAGGTGTAGGGCAGCGCCACAAATTCCCGGACGGTGGCGCGAACATCCAGCATTAATGGCCGGTTGGACAGGCTGATTTTATACGGGCGGCGGTTTTCCTCTTTCATAATTGCATCCCTTGTTGAAGTTTTCGTTTTTGTGCGTTGGAAATTTGTTCCGCTTCCGGTGCTTGCCGTACCGGCCTGAGCTCCGCCTCAAGCGGCCCTTCATGCTGGCGAATGGCCCGCGTGTAATTATGGTCATGCAAAACATGGTGCGCTTTTTCCCTAAGCACTTCCGGCAATGTGCCCTTGACCAAATCAGTGGCAGCGGGCCGCGCACCGGACACGGTGACGGCCTCCATGAGCGCCTCCTTGTTGTCCGTGTAAATTTTGATGGCTTCGACCCCGCGCGAGGCCGAAACATAAAATTGCTCGCGGGAGGCGGCGGGCAGGGAGGCTTCGCTTTCGGCGACGAACAGGCGTTGGACGGTTTTCCCCTGGGAGGCGTGTGACGTGACGCAATAGCCGTGCGTCAGGTTGCCGAAATTCTTGTCCACAACCCAGCCGTTTTCCAAAACCAAGTCGCCCTCTTTGGTGATTTGTTTCACCGTCCGCAACTCGCCGTTATTCAGCCGGTGCCCCTCTTTGGACAAGCCATTTTGCGTGATGCGGATTTGTTCGCCGGGGGCAAGCGCCAGTTGGCCGGACTCATACACGTTGAAGCCAGCCGTGTTTTCATCCAACTTGACGGAACCGCTTCTTCCATTCGGATGCTGCACGGTTAGTTTATTATGTTCCACACCCGCGACCACGACCTTTTCACCTTTCTTGAACCCGGCCGCATTTTGATGAAACTGGACGACCAGACCAGGCCGGTAACTTCTGGCATCGGCGCGTTGCGCTTCCGTCCAGCGCAGATTTTTGAGCTGCACGAATTCGCGTTCATCCGTGCCCAGTTTTTTCACGGCCTTCAATTCGGCGCGAATTCTTTCTGTGACCCGTGTGCCTTCCGCATGAGTGGGCGAGACGACCAGCGCGGTTTTGCCGTCGAGGACGGCCTGCAAATAATCGGCGGCCAAAGCTTGGTAACGCTCCTCAGCGGGAACTTCCAAAACCGCCCCCAGCCGGTCCAACCGCTCAAAACCGGACTGGACATTGCCGTGACGCAATGCGCCGACGGCCTGCCGGTAGGTCAAATCCGTTTGCCGCCGGATGGTTTTTATTTCAGCGGCCTGTAAACCAGCATGGCGTTCGAGCAGCCGGAGCGCGTCGCCACGCTCGACCGCGCCATGTTGCGCGGTGTCGCCGGAGAGAATGACGCGGCAGTTCTTTTCTTGCGCCAGTTGCACTACCTGCCTGAGTTGCGGCGAGGAAAGCAACCCGGCCTCGTCCACCAGCAGGACTCCGTTGCGGATTTGCTCCTGCATCTTGCGGCTGGCCAGCAGCGCGGCCACCGTGGTGGCATTCTCAAAACCTTCAGACCGGAGAACGCCGCGCGAGGCTTCCGCCGAAGGCGCGAAGGCAAAGACCTTGTGGCCCGCGCTCTCAATCCCGGCGACCGCTTCCCGAAGCATGGTGGTTTTGCCGGTGCCCGCCGCGCCGCGAACGGCAATCACACGATCCGGGGACCGCAGAATGTAAAACACCGCGTCCCGTTGTTCCCCGGCTTCCGGCGACCGCAGTTGCGGATTTTGGATCTGATGCGGACTGCCATTGAGCGGCGGGCAGTCGCCCTTGCCATCGCGAACGAAATCAAGGAGTTGCTTTTCTTCGGCCAAAATCTGTTTCGTGGTCAACCACTGACGGCCCTGGCTTTCGTGGCGGACAAACTCATCGCGCAAAAGCTGGCGGCGAACCTGGCCGACCGCCACCGAGCCAATGCCGTAACGCAAAGCTTCCCGCAACAGTTCGGCATCCGTGACGACCGATGCACGCTCGTAACTATGGGCCACGGCGTAATCCATCGCCTGCCGGGCGGTGATGCCATTGATTGAAATGTTTGGCGCACCCGCCTTGAGACTGGCGAGCGAGTTTTTCTCGCCCGCCGTCAGCCGACCCTGCCAAAGTTCGCGCAGTTGTTCCCTCGTAATGCCGTGCCGTTTACTTTCGCGGGAGAGCGCGGCCAGCCCATCCTTTTCCTTGGCGGACGTGATGCCCCGTTCTTTGGCCAGAGCCTCGATTTGCTGGGTTCGGAGCGAAAACTTGTCAATGACAGCTTGCGGCACCCCGCCGATCTCCCAACCCTTGTCCGTGCGCTCAATGGCGTACCCAATTTCCGCCAGCCGTTTCGCAAACCGGGCGTGAAAGGCGGCTTCATAGTATGGAGCATCCCGTTTCAAATCACCGAACTCACCGGCCTTCCATCGCTGCTCCACACCATCCCAAGTGCCGTTGAAAGTGAAACAGTGCGCGTGCAAGTGCGGATCGGGAATCCCATTCACAGGCCGGGCCGTGAAATGGTGGAACTCCCCCCAGATCAGGTTGCCAGTGTGACGGTCACCATTTTCGCCGTGAACCCGGACACGCGTTTTCATGTCGGCTTCCAGTTCCCGCATGGTTTCCGTGACCGAGTTTTTGAAGGCTCCAAAAATCCTTTCATCCCGGTTGTGCTCGTACACCACGGAAACCGACTTTGGGCAATGGAAGTTGAAATCATAACCGACGCGCCGGTTTTCCTTGGTTCGCGGCGTCAGTGATTCATCAGAATCCGGCCTGAGATTATCGGCCAGTGCGTCAAAGGAACGCTGGTCAACCCGGCCATGCAACCCCAATCGTTCCGCTCCCAAGCCCTGCCATTCGCCGATAACCTCCTGGCCTTCCGAGTAATAATCTTCCTTGCTCAAACCTTGGGTGTAATACGTTTTGGCTTGAGCCGAACTGACGCTGGCAACCACCCGCAACATACAGCGGCAATATAGCCCGTGCCATGTAGGAGCGCAAAAGGCGTGTGGCTGGCTTACAGGACGTAAGCCCAGTAAGGCACAGACATCTCTCCTAAGCGGTGCTTGAGGGGTGGCAGGCGGGAACGCAATGAAGCGCAATAAAGCGCAGTGGCATTGCGGTGTATTCCGCCGATTTTGCGCTGTCATGCGAGGCATGCTATCTTTGCTCCAAAGGCATTTTATGCCAGACGAAAGCGAATTGCTGGCGCAGGCGCAGTCAGCCCCGGAGGAAGCCCCCCGGAGCAAGCTGGAAAACTATTGCGCCGCCATCTTCGAGTTGCGCCGTAAACGGTGGTCCTACGAAAAAATCACCCGCTGGCTTAAGGAACATGGAGTGGAGGCCGTGCCGAGCAGCGTCTTTCGTTTTTGCCGTGTCCGACAGAGGGTGCTTGCCCGATCTATGGCCATGGCGGTACAGCCGGAAGACCCGCCCACCCAACCCGCCCCAATATCGTCCCCGCAAACCAAACCGAAGCGGCAATACCGTTTCAATCTTGATATATGAAAACTATGAATCACCGGCTCATCCTGCCTCTGCAATCCAAAGGCAATCTTGGTAAAAGCATCGAAACTGCGGCGCGAGCCTGCTGGCTTTGCGAGCGCGACGTGGACTGGCAGGGGTTTGATCTGGACGCGGACAATCAAACCTTGTCGCGCCTCTTTCCCGATCAGGTTCGGTTGGTGCCGTTGACGGGACGGACGGACGATCAGGACGAAATCGTCCGCATCCTCAAAAAAGTTGCCGCCAAGCCGGTGACGCTGATTGACCCGCGTGCGCATCTGGACGGCATGATAAAGAGCGCCTTGCGGGCGACGGACTTTTTCGACATTGCGGCCAGCCAGGGCATTGGCATCACCGTAACCCTGTTCCCCTTTGATGACATGGACGTGATGACCAATCTGGACGAACTATGCCAGTTTTGCGGCAACCGGGTGGATTATATCATTGTCAAAAACCCGGCGCGGGCGGCCCGGACCAAAATGTTCGACGATAGCCCGCTTGAAAAGGAACTCACTGGCTTTGGCGCGGAGACGATCACCCTGCCAGTGCTTTCCGATTTCGTGAAGATCAATCTGAGCCGGATTGAAGCCGAGCAGGAGCGCAGCATTCCGTTTAACGAGGCGATAGCTGAAGACGGACTGGCGGTGGACATTATGGCGCGGGGCATGTTGCAGCATTGGATTGGCGACATTTTCAGCCAGTACGACCGTATCGCCAGCAAAGTATTACCGTCGGTCGAAGCAGCCAAAATCAAACCCAAGGCTGTTCCGGGAATTGGGGGTATTCCCAAAGCGCGGCGTGGTGCGAAAGCCAATCTCACCGAATAGGAGGCCGTATGCCGGAGCGTCAACCACTCTTTGAGGAAATGCTGGCGGGCTATCCGGCGGAAAAACGGGAGTTGGCACGGGCGGCCTACAACCGTTTCGTGGACGGCGACAGCACCCACTTTTTCACACAACTTTTTTTATTGCTGGACGTGTACGCCAATTATTCCAACCGCATCCCACTGGCGATGAAAGCCGCCAACGAGGACACGCTGGCCATGCTCAAAGACGTTCGGGAGGAAATGGGCTTGCTGGCGCAAACCGTGGAAACCCGCAGCGTGAACCTGGATAATCTGTGCGAGGAAACGACCGCCCTTTGTATGGCAACCCAAGACAAATGCGAAGCGGCGGCGGAACGGTTGGCCAAATTGACCAAGGAAATCGGCCAGC
>CAZUBG010000068.1:0-23150 GCA_964618545.1 uncultured Bifidobacteriaceae bacterium
CTAACTGACCGAACGCTGCCGGGGCAACGGAGGGTTGAGGGTTAGGTTGTTTGTTAACTGCTATTTCTCAGCCTTAGTGAACATCCGCACACGCGGCGTCCAGGCAGCATGGAGTTTACTGCAAAAGCGGCTGAAAGCAAGGGGAAATTACGGGGAGCCGGGCCTGAAATTTGCGGTCATCAACTCCGGCTTGAAAACATATCAATCTTGTGATAATTCAAACAGCGGACTGGATTACGCCTCAGACGCGCGTCGTTTTTTATCGGGAGTCCGACGGTGAATCGCCGGTGGTTGACCGGCTGCGAGAACTCCTGAGGACCAACGAACGGGCGTGGGTGAATTGCCGGTCGCGCATCGAGCTTTTGGCACAGTTGGGGCACGAACTCCGACGGCCGGCGGCGGAATATTTGCGAGACGGCATTTACGAGCTGCGTGCCAAGCAAGGGCATGTCCAATACCGGCTGCTTTACTTCTTCCACGGTCGTCAAGTTGCCGTTCTGGCCCAGGCGCTGACCAAGGAAGGACGAAGTCCCCACCACGGACATCGAGCGAGCCATTAAACGAAAGAAAATGTTGGAGACAAATCCGGAGGCGCACACTTATGAAAGCGAAGACTGAAGCGAAAAAGACGACGGATGCCGTGACCATTCTCGACCGGATGGCAGGCGAGAACCCGCAATTGCGGCGACTGACCGAAGAAGCGCGGACCAATGCCGCAGTGGCCCAACTCATTTATGCGGCCCGAACCAAGGCCGGGCTTTCGCAGGCCGATTTGGCCGGGCGAATTGGATCGAAGCAGTCGGTGATTTCGCGGTTGGAAGACGGGGATTATGAAGGCCACTCGCTGAACATGTTGCAGCGCATTGCCGCCGCCCTGGGCCAGTGTCTCGAAATCCGATTTCTGCCCCCCGCCAAGGTTGGACGGTCGAGACGGTCTGACACAGCGGTTTTGGAACCGGTGGCATGAATGATTCAGCGGCCCGATTTCCAAGGCGAAAGCCGCGATATATCGGCCCGGGCCAAGCACAGCGACGCCGCCGGTTGATCAACGGCAAAATTCACTGCCGCAGGACCCTTTTCAGTTTTCAGGACGGCTTTTCACAAATCCCCGGGCTTTGAGCCAGTACAGGCAGTCGGCGGCCCAGGGATGGGGATGAGCAAAGGGGGGCTTGTCCGCCAACCCCATGCCGTGACCGCCATGCTGGTAGATATGCAGGTCAAACGGCACGCCCGCCCGGCGCAGGGCCGTGGCAAACAGAAGGCTGTTCTCCACCGGAACGGTTTTATCCTCATACGTCTGCCAGATAAAGCACGGCGGCGTGTCCCGGGTCACCTGGAGTTCGTTGGAGAGCAGTTTTACCAACTCCGGGGCCGGGTTTTTCCCCAGCAGGTTGTCCCGGGAACCCGGGTGGGTAAACTCACCCATGGTGATGACCGGATAACACAGGATGCCCAGGTCGGGCCGGGAACTCTGGCGTTCCACCGGGTCGGCGGCATTGGTATCGCCGGCATCAAAATGCGTCAGCAGGGTGGAAGCCAGATGGCCGCCGGCGGAGGATCCCATGATGCCCACGCGCCGGGGATCAATCCGCCACCCGGCGGCCCGGGACCGGACCAACCGCACCGCCCGCGCCGCGTCCTGCAACATGGCGGGATGACGATAGCCGCTGGAACCCAGCCGGTATTTCAACACAAACGCCGTGATGCCCTGCTGATTCAGCCAGAGGGCGTAATCCCGGCCTTCATGCGGGGCCAGGTGGGCGTACGCGCCGCCGGGACAAATCACCATGGCCGGGCCCGTGGCGTTGGTGGCCCCGGACAGAAAGACCGTCAGCGTGGGGATGTCAGCCTCGTTGGTCCCCAACGCCCCCGGCGCGCCCTGGGGCCAGAGGGGGAATGAGGTTTGGGATTGTGAGGAAAGGGCGGCGGAAAACAGCATGGCCAGGGTTATAAAAAATCTCATATTTGGAGAACGGCCAATGTTACGCAAGAGAAGTGAGCATGGCAATGTGGAAGCGGACGGTTGGAGGACCTTTGAATTTATTCGCAAAAAGTTCCGCAAAAAGTTTTGACATTTGGCGAAAAAAGCCTAAGTTTATCCCCCGCTCTGGATGGGGTCGTAGCTCAGTTGGTAGAGCACCACAATGGCATTGTGGGTGTCGCAGGTTCGATCCCTGTCGGCTCCACCATCTTTTAAGAGCGGTTGACCATAAGGATCCGTCAAGAAATCACCTTTACAACCTGACTGGTTCTTTTGACGGCTGGCGGCGTTGCCCGCTCGTCACAGAACCCTTTGGCCAGGCTCCTCGCTCGCGCCTTGCCAGCCGTCAAAATTCCGGCGGCAGCTTGTAAAGTTTATTTCTTGACGGATCCTAAGGTCACACGCGGCTTTTGGCCGTCCGTATCCGCCCCGGCAGGACACACCCCTCCCGTCTCAGCCAAATTGAGCCGTTATTGTTGGCCGCCACCGCCAGTCTCAAACCAACTCGCGCAGATCCCAATGCCAGGCGACGAGGTCATCATGGTGCAGAATTCCTTCCAGCACCGGTCCGAGATAATTCGCCCGCTCATCAATTGCCGCCGCCAATTCATCCCATTCGGCCACCCGTTCGCGTCCGTTCTCAGTTCGAGTCTGACCCGCGTCCAAGATAACGACAGGGCATACCGTCTCGACTTGTATTACAGGCTTCACGAGGCAACCTCAACCATCTCCGGGAAAAGTCAACCCCCCGGTTTGAAATTAGGAGCCGCAAATAAATAAAGGTGGCAACCTGACTGGTTCTTTTGGCGGCTGGCGGCGCTGCTCGCTCGTGACAGAACCCGTTGGCCATGCTTCTCGCTCGCGCCTGGCCAGCCGCCAAAATTCCGGCGTCATCCTGCCACCTTTATTTATTTGCGGCTCCAAAAAATGTCCCTTGCGGAGGCGGGCATCGTGAAGAATATTCCGGTGAACACACAACCAAGCGGTGCTTATGAATATTCAATCCATGGAAACACCGGGACGAGTCAAAACGGAGCCGGAAACGAGCGCTGCCGCCGGCTTTGCATCGGGCGGGCCGGGCTTCCGGCTGAAAAAAATCCTCGTTCCCACGGACTTCTCGGATGGTTCGGCCAAGGCCGTTGATTATGCGCTGGCCTTTGCGCAACCCTCCGGGGCGGAAATCATCCTGCTGCACATGGTCGAGCCGATTTCGTATCCGATTTACGGGCAGGAAATTGTCGCCGACTGGAGCGATATCCAGACGGACCTGTTGCAGGCCAGCCGGGAGCGCCTGGCCGAATTCAGCCAGGCCCGGGCGGCGGGCTACGGGCCGTTGAAACAACTCATCAGCGAAGGCACCGCCTGCTCGGGAATCCTTGAAACCGCCCGATCCGAGGCGGTGGACCTCATTATTTTGTCCACCCACGGGCGGACGGGAATCCGGCATGCCTTGTTGGGCAGCAACACCGAGCGGGTGGTGCGCCACGCCCCCTGTCCCGTCCTGACCGTCCGGGAACGGGAAACCGAGTTCATCAACCGCCCCTCCTACGGCACCCACTTGAAATAATCGTCAATGGCCCGGGCGGCGCGTTTGCCGTCGCCCATGGCCAGGATCACGGTGGCCGCGCCGCGGACAATATCGCCGCCGGCAAACACCCCCGGGAGGTTGGTCATGCCGTGTTCATCCACGATGATATTGCCGTAACGGTTCAGTTTCAACTCGGGACACGTCGCCGTCAGCAGCGGGTTGGACCGCGTGCCGATGGCCACCACGACGATGTCGCAGGGGAGAACAAATTCCGACCCCGGGACGGAAACCGGGCGGCGGCGGCCGGATTCATCCGGTTCGCCGAGCTGCATGCGGAGGCATTTGAGGCCGGTGACCCAGCGCTGCTGGCTGCCGATGATTTCCACCGGCGCGGTGAGGAATTCAAAGCCGATGCCCTCCTGTTCGGCATGATGCACCTCTTCGGCCCGGGCGGGGAGTTCGTTGCGCGTGCGGCGGTAGACAATCAGGGCGGCTTCCGCGCCCAGCCGCCGGGCGGAGCGCACGGCGTCCATGGCCACGTTGCCGCCGCCGACGACCACCACCCGCCGGCCGCGCAGCACCGGCGTGTCCGTGCGGGGAAACTGGTAGGCGGCCATGAGGTTGATCCGCGTCAGGTACTCGTTGGCGGAATAGACGCCCTTGAAGTTTTCCCCGGGCACATTCATGAACACGGGCAGGCCGGCGCCGTTGGCGATGAACACCGCGCCAAATTTATCGCGCAGTTCCGGCAGGGTGTAAGTGCGGCCGACCACCACGTTGCAGACGATTTTCACGCCGGCTTCCTGCAGCCGGCGAACCTCCCGGGCCACGATTTTTTTGGGCAGCCGGAATTCCGGGATGCCGTAAACGAGAACCCCGCCGGCCTTGTGCAGGGCCTCGTAAATCGTCACCTCATGGCCGACGCCCGCGAGTTCGGCGGCGGCGCTCAACCCGGCCGGTCCGGCGCCGACGATGGCCACGCGGCGGCCGGTGGCGGCGGGGGCGGACACGGGGGTGCCCCCCGGGTCGCGGTGCGTGCGCGCCCAGTCGGACACAAAACGCTCGAGATTGCCGATGCCGACGGCCCTGCCTTTCAGGCCGCGCACGCAGGAGGCCTCGCATTGGGTTTCCTGCGGGCAAACCCGGCCGGTGACGGCGGGCAGCGTGTTGTCCGCCAGCAGACTTTGGGCGGCTTCGGCCATTTTGCCCTGCGCCAGCAGGTTGATAAAACGCGGGATGTTGACGCCCACCGGACAGCCGCGCACGCAGAGGGGATCCCGGCATTGCAGGCAGCGTTCGGCCTCCAACCGCGCCGCCGGTTCACCAAAGCCGAGATTAACCTCTTCAAAGCTCGCGGAACGGGCCGCCGCCTCCAGGGCGGGCATGGGCTGGCGGCCGATCTGCAATCGTTGTTTGGTGGTGGGTCGTCCGGGCGAAGACGAGGGGGTCTCCGCACAACGCCCGTCCTGACTGGTGACAAGCTTCAACATAAATGGATGATTTTCAGGTGTTTCATGGTTTTCCGCCGCATCTGAACGGCTTCAGCCGAGCCGGCATTCGCCGGCGGAACACGCATTGGTTTGCTGCTCAAACTCGTGATAGGTGGTCAGCCGGTCCAGCAGTTCGTCAAAGTTCACCAGGCAACCGTCGAACTCGGGGCCGTCCACACAGACAAAGCGCGTTTCGCCCCCGAGGGAGATGCGGCAGCCGCCGCACATGCCGGTGCCGTCAATCATCACCGGGTTCAGCGAAACAATGGTCCGCACGCCAAACGGCTTGGTGAGGCTGACCACCGCGCGCATCATCGGCACGGGGCCGACGGCATAAACGATGTCCACCCCGCCGGCGGTCAGCAGTTCACGGACGGCGTCGGTGACAAAGCCCTTCCGACCGTGACTTCCGTCGTCGGTGCAGACCACCACCCCGCCGAGCTGCCGGAGTTCGGGTTCAAAAATCACCGCCGCCCTGGAGCGTCCCCCAATAATGCTGGTGACCCGCACGCCCCGGCGGGACAACCCCTGCACCATGGGATGCAACACCGCCGTCCCCACGCCCCCGCCCACGCACAGTGCGTGCCCGCGTTTGATCAATTCCGTGGGATGCCCCAGCGGACCGGCGATGTCATTGATAAACTCGCCCGGCTGCAGCGCCGCGAGTTCACGGGTGCTTTTACCGACGGCCTTGATGACGAGGGAGATCGAGCCGCAGTCCGGACTGGCGTCGGCAATGGTGAGCGGAATGCGCTCGGAGTTCTCGGCCTGGTGAACAATCACAAACTGGCCGGCCCGCCGGATCTGCGCAATGCGGGACGCCTGAACCTCCAGCCGGATGACATCCGGGCTGAGTTGTTGTCTGGCCAAAATCTCATGCATATTGTGTAAACCTCAAAAACGCACGGACTTCCCCGTGTTTTTCCACAAAAACGATAACTTATTAAACATATGTTTGTCAATAAGACACCCTGAGTTTCAATTACCCTGCAGGTGCAATGCCAGCGCGCCTGATTTTCGGGGAAATTTTCATCGTGGGCAGGAAAACACCCGCCAAATCAGCCTTGGCGGGCACGGGAATTAATCAAGACCGGCCGGGGCGGCGGGAAATGCGGCCCCACATTTCCCACATAAATGTTGGTTTTTCGATGAGAAGCAACACCAATGTAACTTCCCTCCCCACTCTGCGAAACTCATCCAGCAGCGTGCCCGCGCCCCCGCTCGTCCGCCCGGCGATCCAGCCGCAGCGAGGGCGGCCGTGCGGCAATTCCGCAGGGAATGAGTTTCATCCCGGGTTGATCCGGCAAAACAGCCTTCGGCTGACGATCTTTGTTATACATGTTTGGCCGACGGTGGCGCGGTCAAACCCGGTCACAGCCCCACTTTTTCAAACCGGCTGTTCACCTGTTTGAAATGGAAATCGAGGGAACAGAGCGCCTCCAGTTCGCCGGCGGGGAAATGCCGCGCCACTTCGGGGTCGGCCTTGAGCACTTCGAGAAAGTCGGCGTCGTCACGGCCGGCATGCTTGACCTCCCAGGTTTTCATGGCGGCGGTCTGCACCAGGGCGTAGGCGGCCTCGCGCGTGAGCCCCTTGCGGATGAGCGCCAGCAGCACGGTCTGGCTGTTCCACATGCCGAGGGAAATCCCCAGGTTGCGCCGCATGTTTTCCGGATACACATTCAATCCGTCCATCAGCCGCGTGAGCAGGCCAAACATGTAATCCAGCAGGGTGCAGGAATCAGGAAATATAATGCGTTCCACGCTGCTGTGGCTGATGTCGCGCTCGTGCCAGAGGGCGACATTTTCCAGGGCGGCCAGGGCGTTGCCGCGCAGGACGCGGGCCAGGCCGGTCAGCCGCTCCCAGGTGATGGGATTGCGTTTGTGCGGCATGGCGCTGCTGCCTTTCTGCCCCTTGGTGAACGGCTCCTCGGCCTCGAGCACCTCGGTGCGCTGGAGATGGCGGAACTCCACGGCCCAGCGCTCGATGCTCGCGCCGACCAGGGCCATGGTTAACTGAAATTCCGCGTGAATGTCGCGCTGCACCACCTGCGTGGCAATCGGCGCGGCACTGATCCCGAGTTGCCGGCAGACGGATTCTTCCACGCGCGGCGAAAGATGCGCGCTCGTCCCCACCGCCCCGGACAACTTGCCCACCGCCACCACTTGCCGGACCCGGACCAACCGCTCCAGCGCGCGGCCAAATTCATCATACATCAGCGCCAGTTTCAGGCCAAAGGTCGTCGGCTCGGCCTGGATGCCGTGACTGCGCCCAATGCACGGGGTGAACTTGTGTTCCTGCGCCCGTTTGGCAATGCTCGCCCGCGCGGCTTTCACGTCGGCAATCAGCAAATCGGCGCTCTGCATCATTTGCACGGCGTAACAGGTGTCGCCCACGTCGCTGCTGGTCAGGCCGAAATGAAACCAGCGGCTGGCCGGGTCGTTGATCTTTTCCGCCACGGCGGTGGTGAACGCGATGACGTCGTGGTTCAGGGTCTTTTCGAGCTCGCGCTGGCGGGCCACCAAGCCGGGCAGATCGGCCGCCCACGCCTCGCAGCCGGCCTTGATTTTGGCAAAATCGGCGGCGGGAACGACGCCCTCCTGGACAAGGGCTTCGCTGGCGAGCAGTTCAATTTGCAGCCAGACGCGCAGTTTGTTTTCATCCGTCCAAATGGCCCGCATGCCGGGGCGCGAATAACGCTGTATCATCCCCGCAGCTTAGAATCGCGCGGGGCAAAGGTCGAGCCTGCGGTTTGGGGAGCGGGACTGGCGCATGGTCCGCGCCGGGCGGCCAATGGCGCCACGCCCTACGGAGCCACCAGACGATAAAATGTCGCCCCGCTGGCGGGGGCCACGGGCACCCAGATCAGGTTCGTTCCGGTTGAGTTGGCAACGGTCTGCCAGTTCGTGCCCAGCCCGGTGTTCAGGTCGTTGGTTTGCACCTGCAGACTCCAGCCGGTGTGGTCCCCCGGCCAGGTGAGTTGCAGGCTGCCACCATTCATCCCCCCACAGGTGATGGCGGTGGGGGCCAGCGAGGTGGGGGTGGCGGCGACTTCGGCGGAGAAGGCGGATTCCACGCCAAGAATATTCATCGCCGTGACGACATAGTAATAGGAAACGCCATTGGTGACGGTGCCGTCCACGAAGCTGCCTGGACTTTGGGCGGCGGCCAGGCGCGCGTAGGGTCCGCCTGAAATGCCGCTCCGATAAACATTGAAATACGGCGCGCCGCCGCCACTCCAAATCAGCGTGACCCTCCCACTGCCGGCGGTGGCGGACTGGATCACCGGGACGGCGTCATTCGTGTTGAGGGTGACCGGCTGATAGGGTTTGACCAAACGAAATTCGGTGGCGCTGGTTTGCGTGGCCGAACTCACCAGGCTGAAGGTGATGGCCGGAGCGGTGCCGGAGCCATTCAGGTTGTGGCCGCCGGATGGATTGCCGATGTAATAATAGCCGCTGCTGTTCGGCCCGGTGAACGTCCATTCCACGGAAGCACCCGTGGTGCCAATCGGAGCCAGGCCCAGGGCGCCGTTGGTGTCGCTCAGCCGGCGGCCGTCGTTCAACGAAATGACATAATAATGACCGTCCGCCGCGGCGAGCAGCGTCCATTCGGTGGCGGCGTTCCGGGTGTAGATGGTGGAGGCCTGCGGCGCGCCGAGGGTGTTGGTGTCGGCCAGGCGGAAGCTGGTGCTGAGATTGTGTATAATATAGGGTATTTGCGGGCGCAGGGTCTCATCGCCGTCCCAGGTGGCGTACAACTCGCCATAGGGGGACAGCGTCTGGCCGTTGGACAGGAAAACGCTCCCGGTAAACCCATTGTCCACCCAGGGGCTGTTGGTGTTTGAGTTGCTGAAGGGGAAAATCGCAAAGCGCCGGAGCCAGGACTGATTTTGCGCCTGCCACATGAATTCCGCCAGGAAGTTGTAATCATCGTCCTCCGACCACGCCTTGGTGTTGCTCCAATCCACGGGGGAAAATTCGGTCAGCCAGACGGGGCGTCCGTAAGCGTTATAGACGCTCTGGAGGTCGCTGAGGAGGGAGGACGCGCTCGGCGGGACATACTCATGCACGGAAGCATAATCCACGCGGTATTTGTTGGTGGTGATGAGTTGGTAGAAACTGTTTTCCCAGGCGTCCTCGGTGTCCTGCGTGCCCGGCCCGACGAGCGGCAGGTTCAGGGCCTCAAGGGCCGCCCAATTGCCAATCGCGGCATTGGTGCTTGTGTCGGACTGGCTGGCGTTGTCCGGCTCGTTGTAAGCCAGGAGGTAGGCGGGGCCCGCCCCGGCCAGCCAGCCGGAATCATACCCCTGCGCGGAGCCGACGGTCTCCCAATATTGGGCGTCATAAACCATCGGCACATAATTAAACGCGGTTGTTTCGGAGGCGGATGTATAATCGTCGTAATTGTAAGCCCAGCCCGTGGTCAGTTCCGAGTTATAGGGTGAACCCTCATAACCCGCGCTGCCCTTCTTGATGAAATTGGTTTGATAGACAAATTTCCAGACCTGGTACGGGCTGGCATTCGACTGGGCCAGGGTGACAATCGCCGGCGTGCCGTTGTCGGTCTGCAGCACCAGGTTGGTGGCGGCGCTGGCGATGCGGAACCAGCCGCCGCCGGCATCCAGCAGATTCCAACGCTGCGAAGCCGCGCCGGCATAACTGGCAACCGCGGCCACGGCGGTGCCGGCCGCCGTGCCGCCATTCAGGGTGCCCAGGCACAGCCAACTGGATTGCTGCCGGATGCGAAAGGTCTTGCTCTGGAGGTTGTACAGCATTTCATACTGCTGCGGGGTGGCCCCGTTGGTGGGCGCGGCCTGCGTCGCCCCTCCGGCGCTCACCACCAGGGCATTGCTGTTCCCCTGATTGATCAGGTTCCAGAAACCATCGCCAAAACTGTCGAAGATGAAGGTGTTCGTCGCCACGACCGCCGTCACGGTTTGCGTGGTGCTCAAGCCCCCGTACGTGGCGGTGATGGTCGTGGTCCCGGTGGCCACCGGAGTCACCACCCCGGCAGCGGTGATGGCCAGCACTTTGGGATTGCCGGAAACAAACGCCGGCGGGCCGTAACCCAGCAGGTTTACGGCCGATAAATTGGTGAAATCGCCCGTGACCACGGCCTGTTGCGCTCCCCCGGTGGCCTGAAGATTGGCAACGGCGGGGGCGGTGCCCCCCGGGGAAAAACCATAAATTGTGTTATACGACACCGGGCTGGCCAGCATCAGATGAATGGCCTGCAGCGGCCCCGGATCAGCCACAAACTGCGAGGGGCCGGAAGCCGCGTCCAGGGCAATCTGGGCCGGGGTCAGGGCGCCATTCCAAATGCGGAATTCCGTCACGTTGATGGGCGCGCAAGGGTCGGAGGTGTACAGCGACCGGCCCAGGTAACTCAAAACGTTGCTGACCGAGGAGAGGGGCGTCGTGATGGCGGTGTTCACCCCGGCCAGATAACCGTTGGTGTAAATGGCCAGGTAACCGGCCGGGGGATCATAGACCGCCACCATGTGAAGATTGTTCTGGCCGGACCAGCCGGTGCAGGTGGCATTTTGTTCGGCATCATAGCCGGGATCCACCCCGCTGATGGTGATCCGCGCCGCCTGCGGCGCGCAAAAGAGGTAATTTCCCCCGTCGCCGCTGCTGTCCGTTATTCCCAGGGAGAACAGGTAACAGTTGGCCGGCAGCGTGCCATAATCGGCCCAGGCTTCAATCGTCACCGCCGAACAACCGGTGATGAGTCCCCCCGGCAGATTCGCATAAGTTCCACTGGCGCCATTGAGCACCAATTTGCCCCCGGTGATGGCCGCGCTCCCGGCAAGGGTGCCGTTGGCCGCGGCGATGGAATCCGTGGCAATGAGACTGCCGTTGGGTTCGTTGAAAAAGCTGTAGCGGTGCAGCAGCGCCGCCGCCACGCTCAAAACACCGTTGGTCGGGTTGAAATTATAAACCAAGCCCGCCCCCGGCGAACCCACAATGCCGGTGAAGTTGCCGGACGAGGCGCCCGCCGCTTTAAACAACTGGAAGCTGCTGTTGGTGGTCAGCGGCGTGCCATCCGAGGTAATGTTGGCCACGCTCAAGACGCCGCCATACGCCAGGCTGCCACTGACCGCCACCTGGTCACTCACCGGCAGGCCGCCGGTATTGTTGACGCACAGGGTCGCGTTGCCCTGCAAGGTGAGATTATTACTGACCGAAAGCGTGCCAACGATGGCTCCGGCGTCCCCCGCCCCCAGATTTCCCGTGGCGGACACCACCACCGGACCGCTGACGGTGCCGATGCCCGCCAGGGTGCCGCCGGTCACCGTGATGGTCCCGGCGCAAGCATTGGACGCATCCAAATACAACGCACCCGGGCCCGACTTCGTCAGGCCATAACTGCCGCCGCTCACGGGCACCGCCACGGTCATGGCCACGTTTGTGGCGGGAACATTGATGGTGGCACTGCCCGCCAACGTCACCCCGCCGTTGGCGCCATTGAGCGTCACCCCGGCCAGATCCTCCAGGGTGGAGCCCGCCCCCAGGGTGATCTGCCCGGGATTCGGGCTGGCGGGGTTGCCGGGCACGCTGTTGGTGCTGGCAAAAATGAGGATCGCATTGGTCCCCAGCAGCCAACCGCCGGTGAAAGCGGAGTTGGTGCCGGAATAAGTAACCGTCCCGTACGTTTGCGGACCGGGATTGAGGTTGGTGAGCGTTCCCGCACCGCTCAGGTTGGCGCTGATGACGAACGCGCTTTGGTCCGCCTGGATGGTGGAATTGCCCGCGACCACCATGTTGCCGGCAATGATGCAGGTGTTTCCCGACCCGGCCCCGCTCCGGATCAAGCCGCCGTTATTGGTCAGGTTATTGATGGTGTAAATATTGGCCGCGGCAGCGCCCTTGTAGATCAGGCTGTAACCACTTGTGGCGCCCGCTTGCAAGGTCAGCGAATGGCCGGCAAACGTGTAATTGTTGGCGTCCGCCGGAGTGCGCAGGCCGAACGTCGAGGTAAAATAATTGTTGGCGGAACCGGGAACGGCGTCATTGCTCCAGTTGGTGGCCCCGGTGAACGAGGAGGTGCCCACCGCATCGCTGGACAACAGGGTGACCGTGGCCGCCTGGGTGTACCCCGCAAGCAGCAGCCAACCCAACAGAAACGGAGAAATACTTCTCAGGCGGATCTTCATAGTCGTGAATAACACTCTCTTTGGCCGAAATGAATCCGCCCAAAGCTCAGGCACCTGGCGCAACTTTCTTATAGATACGGCAATCTAACCTTGGAATCCAAATGTTTCAACTACACGAACGTGTAATTCCCCGGAAAAAGCGCCCCTGAATCAAACGGGCTCCCCCTAAAAAAGAGAAAGCCCGGACACAACTCCGGGCTTATCACACAAACGCACTTGAGAACCCAGTGCGCCAACACAGTCACACTTTACCAGAGTCCGGGCTCCCCGCCAGTCACCAGTACTGGTGACACGACCCGCCTGGTTCTTCCTCGGACGCCGTCTCCCGCGAAGGGCCCGGTGTCCGCAGGAGCCGAGGCTGCGGGGCTCCGGCTGAAAACGCCAGGGCCGCCGGTTTGCCGGGGGGGCGCCCAACCCGGCAAAAACCCGTCAGAAAAATAAAAATTCCCGGGCAAGTTTCGTTACCTAGTAACGCGATGGGCTGCGCATTTCCCTTGACACCATTGGCAACTCGTTGAGTTTCAATGGCTTAAGGTCTGTCAAACAAAATCTGACGGCAGGAGCAGATTTCGTTACTAGGTAACGGCGCGAGGCGCGCCGCCGCCCCCCCCGCCACAGTCGCTCGTTCTCGTCCCGCAAGGGACGCTGGAAAACGGCTGCTGGCCCTGCGCCCGGATTGGGGTGGTGTTTTTTCGGATGTCCCTTGCGGGACAGGAGGCTTGGCGCTGCGGTCACCAGCCTGCCCGTGGCCGGCTAATGTCCGGTTGTCCCTGCAAAATCGGCCGCCAGCCCACAAAAAAGCAACCGGAAAGCCGCCCCCCGCCGTAGTCGCGGCAAAAGTCCGTGGTCCAAATTTCCCGTCTGCCTTCGTGACCTTCGTTTGCTGTTGTTCCAATGCCCGTGTTTTTGCGGCTTCCGCTTTTGTCCTTATCCCCTCGGTGTCCACGGGGCCCCGGTGGCCATGCCCTCTGCGCGCGGTTCTCAAAACCGACTCAAAGCGCGTATTAAAGTATTTGCTTTTTCCGGTTAGGCGAGTTTATTCTGGTGCGTGGTGAGGCCGGGCGCGATCATGATGCCGGTGCGGACGGGCGGTTTGCACGATTCAACCGGGCAAATCCACCGCCGGAAGACGGATCTTGTCATGGGCCGACCGGCAAGCAAACCTATTTATGCCTAAATCCAAAATACCGCAAAAAGTGGCCGAAGAACTCAACCGCCAGTTCAACCTCGAACTGGCCGCCGCGCACTCGTATCTCGCGCTGTCGGTGTGGTGCGATGGCCGGAACCTAAAGGGTTTTGGCAAGTACTTCGTCAAACAGGCGGGGGAGGAGCGGGCGCATGCGGAGCGAATGATCAAGCACCTGACCGACCGCGGTGTGACGGCGGAAGTGGGGGCGCTGCCCGCCCCGAAGCAGGAATTCAAGACGCTGCTGGAAGTCGCCCAACAGGCGCAGTCCCAGGAAGCCGCCAACACCCAGGGGATCAACGCGGTTTACGAGGCGGCGGTGGCGGCCAGGGATTATCCCGCGCAAGTGCTCATGCATTGGTTCATCCATGAACAGGTGGAAGAGGAGGACTGGTCCACGGAAATGGTGGAGCGCGTTCAAGCCGCAACCTGCGCCGGCAGCACTTCCGATCTGGACCGCCACATTGAAAAGTATCTCGAACAGGAGGTCCGGGAAGTTCCGGCGGACTAAGGGTCCGCCCTCCCCGATCAAAGGGGGTTCATCCGCAGTCCCAAAAGACCGGAGCGACGCGTGAACCCGGCCACGGCCATCGCATACCGGCGGGAAATGGGCGGCCGTCAGGCGTTGCTCCGCGACTGCGGCTGCCCGCGGAGGGCGGCCTTCAGGGCGTTTCCGTGTGCGAATGGGGGACAGCCGGTCCGATGGGCCTGCGGACTCCCGGACACGGAAGCGGCGTGAACGCCGTGCTCCGGCCCGTTGGCCGCACGACCCCCCTCATTCGGTCGCTCCACGTTGCTGCGGCGGAGCATCCCCGGCTTCATTGGTGTGATTCGCGCCGTTCGGGGGCCAAACTCCCCGGCTTTCTTCGTTGGCTCCTGTTCAAATTCCCCTGATTTCCCCGGTTCCGCCTTGTTTGATTTCCCTCCGTGTTAATTCGTGCCCATCGCAGGCACAACGCCCCCTTCTTTTCCGTGTGTTCTGCGCTGCAACAGCACGTAGAGGCCAAACGCCGCGCCACTGGCGGCGAACAGCACCAGCATTCCAACGGCAAGCCTTTGGGCGGCGCCCCAAAGCATCGGGGCGAGGACGGCGGCGACCACGGTGTTGCCGGCGGTCTGGACAAAGCCCTGGCACGACGACGCCAGCCCGCGCCGGTGCGGAAACAGATCCAGCGCCAGGAGCGTGAGGCTGGGCATGGCCAGCGCATTGCCGAGCACATAGACCGCCAGCGGCACAACGCTCCAAGGCAGCTCGGCGGCGTGGAACTCATGGAAGACGAGATTGCCCGCCACGGCCAGCGCCATGATGCCATACGCTGCGGCCAGGGTTCGCAGGTTGCCCCAGCGCCCGGCCGTTTTTCCGGCAATCCACGTCCCGACCAACATGCCGAGGGCGATGGGCCCGAACAGCCAGTAAAATTCCGTCTCGCCGCGATGGAGGAGGTTGAAGACAAACGCCGGCGCCGAAATGATGTAAACAAAGACGGCGGAGAAGTTCAGTGTGAGCGCCAGCACGAGCGCCACAAACTGCGCGGAACGCAGCGCCTGCCAATAACCGCGCAGCAGGGAGCCGGCCGCCAGCGGATGCCGGCGCTCCGGCGGCAGCGTCTCCGGCAGCAGTTTCCAGCAGGCCAGCCAGAGGCTCCCGGAAAAAATCGCGAGAAAGGCGAACACCGACCGCCAGCCAAACCAGACGTGCAGCCAGCCGCCGAGGATCGGCCCCACTGCGGGGGCGATGGCAAACACCACGGCGATGCGGCTCATCAGCCGCCGGGCTTCGACACCGTCAAACAGATCGCGAACAATGGCGCGGCCAATGATCATGCCCGCCCCGGCGCTGAGTCCCTGCAGAACCCGGAAACCGATCAAGTCGCTGATGCTCCAGGCGCACAGGCACCCCAGGGACGCCAGCAGAAACACCGCCAGCATGGCCAGCGTGATCCGCCGCCGGCCAAAGGCGTCGGACAGCGCCCCCTGCCAGAGCGTCATCGCCGCGAACGGCAGCATGTACGCCGTGAGCGTCTGCTGCACCACCACGGGCGGGGCCAGGAAATGCCGTCCGATGTCGCGGAACGACGGCAGATAGGCGTCAATCGAGAACGGCCCCAGCGCCGAGAGCGCGGCCAGCAGCAGCGCCAGGCCGCGGTGGCGCGGCGCGGCCGGGGAGACCGGGCGGGCGGCGGGCCGGCCCGGGCCGGCTTCAGTTTTCACTTTTATTTTCCCGTCGTTTGGTTGACATTGTCAAACATGATTAACCCATCGGTTGACAACGTCAACCATAAACCCGGCGGGCCGGAGGAGGTGTTCGAAGCCATCCACACGATCATGCATCTCTTCCGTTCGGAGCAATACCGCGTGGTGCGCGACGGTCCTGATGATCTGACGCATCTGGAGGGCCGGCTGCTGGGCTTTTTTGCCCGGAATCCCGGCGCCACGCTGCGCGACCTCAGCCGGCATTCGGGGCGAGACAAGGGGCAGATGGCACGCTTGATCAAGACGCTGAAGCAACAGGGCCTGCTGACTGCGGAAGCCACGGCGGGAGACCGCCGCAGCGTGCGGCTTCAATTAACCTCCGACGGACGCGCGGTCCACCAGGCGTTGGACCGCCGGATGAAACGCCTCGCCAGGGTGGCCGTGCAGGGCTTAAGCGCCGGGGATCGCCGCCAACTCGCGGGTCTGCTGCATCAGGTCCGCGCCAATCTGGAAGCCGCCAGCACCGGCGGCGGAAAGCCGGGAGTGCCTCCCGGGAAAACATGAATGCCCGGCTCTGAAAATGGCAAGGCTGGCGTGGGCGTATCAACTACTGACGGCCTGATCTTCACGACGGATTCACCCGTGGTCAGATGCCGTCCCGATCCTGGACTCGTCAACTGCACTTACGACCACACCAGCCAGAGTTAAACTCGCCCGCCTTTTTGGTTTGTCAAGGGGCGGATTTGACTTATTTACACGGCTCCGGCCCCGGCGAATTCCCGAAGGCGCAGATACCAGGCGGGTTTGTTGCGCGGGAGCAGTCCGGCCTCGTCAATCATGGCCAGCGCGCGGCCGACGTCGCCCAAACGGACGTACCAGCCCGGCTGCCTCAGCACGCACGGCGTGCCTTCTTCCAGCAAGGCCACGGCGGCCCGGATGTCCCGGGCCAGCGTGTCGAGAAAAATGATTTGATCGAAACCGCGGGCGCCGGGTGGAAAAGAGCGGGCGCGCGCCTCCGGCGGCGGGCGGCAGCCGGTCACCGGCTCCCCGCCAGAGGCGGGGTCAACCATCAGAGCGAGATCATTCATGGGATTTCCCTTTCACGGCGGAAAAAGCAGACCATCTGCTTTTCACGGCACAACCGGCCAGCCACTTTCCCCGCTTATTTCGGGAAAGCGGACTCCATTTGAATTAGAGCAAACCGCATGCCAGTCCGGCGGGAAAATCTCCACTGACGCTCTTCCTGCGTTAAAGTGTTGGAGGCAAGCGAATTACGGGGAATTAAGGGACGGCGTCAAGCCGAACAGCACCACTAATTATATAAGTTTTTCCGACGCGAAAATGAAAAATCCCCCACCCTGATATTTGGATCTCCTTCCAACAGAATGACTTGCGTGAAAGCGGGCCGCTCTGTAAGAGATTCCGACAAGGTGGGGTGGCGGTTGACGGACGGAATCTTCGTGGCCCTCAGCTACTGTGCGCTTGGGGCGGGGTGTTCGTGTTCATCTCGCTCAAGATTTGGGGCCGGGGCTTCAGGATTTCCTCAACGCTGTAAGCCGGCAGTTGATACACCCAATGCTCAAACTGCTTGTCCCGGGTGAGCTGGTCGGAAAGCTGGCTTTGACGGTCTTTGAATGCCTTGTCCAGCCTGGTTTTGTCTTCGGGCTTTTCACCGTTGGCCGGGGTGCGTTCCGTGGCGGGCCGGGCGGTCACCACAAAGCTCACCGGATAATACTCGTTCGCCTTGGACCCGATCCGGGCCACATAGGTGAATCCGTCAAACGTCTCCACCGTGACCGTGGCCGGGTCGGGCAGGTTGTTCGAGCTCAACGGCGCCACGTCGTTGAAGCTGACCGAGCTGAACGGACTGGTGACGCCGTAAATTTTTGAAGCGTCCAATTTTTCGTTCGGCCGCGCGTCGGCCAGCACCCATTCATTCGTCTCCGACGCCCGGATGAGCTTCCAGGAATTCGTGGGTTCCGAAAACTGAACCGCCACCGCCCGCGGTTTTTCGATCTTCAGAAAATCCTTGTCCAGCCACAACTCCGGCTTGGGCTGCACGCTCTGCAGCGGATCGGAGATCACGGCGACCGTCCCGGAGCCCGCCCCCGTCATGACATAGCGCCCGTCCGGCCAGCCCTCGCCGCCCAAGCCGCCGAATTGAGAATCGGCGGCCGGCTTTTTCAGGTGGGTTTTCCCGAGCAGAAGCGCGGCCAGGGTTTTGCCGGCTGGATCCTTCAGATCAAATTGGGTGCCCGAATTCGTGGCCGGACCCGGCGGCAGCAGGCCAAACCGGCCCAGTTGGGACGGCCCGATTTCCTCGGTCTGCGAAATTTTCAAATCCGCCAGTTTCATGATCAGGTCGCGGATCTGGGAAAAGTCCGCCGCATAATCCGCGCGCTCCCGCACCCGCCAGAGATTGTCGCGCCGGGTCAGATTCAATTCGTTCGTGCCGGACTGGATGCGGATTTGCGCGATGTCGTTGACCGCCAGCCCCGGCAGCAACTTCCCGCCGATGTTCCCGCCCGCGCTGTGCCAGGAATCGCTGCCATGCTGGCGGACCAGCAATCCCGCCGCGCCCACCACCCCGACGAGCGCCAATAGAATGATGAATTGTTTCCGATTCATTTTGCCGAAGTTTTTTTTCGTTTGATCACCGCAATCCCGATTCCCGCCGCCGTCACCCCCACCGGCATGGCCAGAATGTTGAGCCATTTGAGCCGGTTTTCCAGGGAGACCACTTCCTTGCGCAAGTCCTTCTGCGCCTGCTTGAGTTCCTTGCTGACCTCCGCCTGTTTTTTGCGGAAATTATCCAATTCCGCCTGTTGTTCCGGGGAGAGGATCAGGCGCTGGTCCTGGCCGGTCTTTTGTTGTTGGAGTTCGCCCAGGCGCCGCTGGGTTTCATTCAGGCTTTGTTGCAGTTCCTCGATCTTTGCCTGCCCCTGCGCCTGCGCCTGCGCCTCCATGTTTTTCACCCGTGTAAATGGACGGCTCAACGTCGCCCGGCTGCGCACTCCGATGAGATTGCTGTCCCCGGCCATCTGCTCAACGAGGTTTTGCGCCAGTTCCAGGTTTGCGTTCATCGAGTTGACCATCGTGCCGAACAAACTGGGGATTTTGCGCAGCGAATAATCATCCGCCAGCAAATCCGAATCCCCCAACAAAACCACCGAGGTTTCTGTCTTGGATTCTTTCAATGAATCGGTGGCGGACTGGCTGCCGCCGGGGGCTGCGGTGCCGGTCGCATCCGCTGGCATGCCGTTGGGGAAGGCGGTCTTGAATTTTCCGGTCAGACGGATGGCCAGTTTGTAATTCACCCCGCTTGGCTTGAATCCGTTCAGGATGCTGTCGCCGCCCATGCCGGCCAGGAAACTTTCCACCAATTGCGATTGAGTGGTGCTCTTGAGCAATACGGTTTCCTTGAGTCCGGCAACCGGATCGCCCGTAAATGCGCCGCTCATCGGCAGCCACAGATTATCAATCTGGCTCGTCACAATGTCATCGCGGTTGATGCCGTCGGGGGTCAGCGCCAGCCACGCGGGAGCCTCGACCGGCTGGCCGTTGTTGCCGCGCAATTGCATCTTGAAATTCAAATCCGCCACCACCTTGGTGGTGTCGAACTGCACTCCCCACGCTTTCAACAATTTGTCGAGCGATGACGAGGCGCCGCTCATGCCGCCGCCCATCGGATTTTGCTGGCGGCTGGCGACCGCCGATTGGGCGTCGAGAAAGGCGATCAATTTGCCGCCGCGCAGCACGAACTGGTCAATCGCATATTGTGTCTTGTCTGAAATGGCCTGCGGATGAATGACCACCAGCACCTTGACATCATCATCAATTTTTTCCGCGTTCATCTCGACTCGCCTGACATTGAAATCCTGTTTCAACAGATCAATGATCGTCCAAGCCGGGCTGGACGGCTGCCCCATCCGCATCACCGCCGGATTGCCCGCCCCGCCAAACACCGGCAGCGCGCTCATCACGCCCACCGTCGCTTTTTCCGGTGTGAACACCCGTGAGATCGCCCGGGTGAGGTCGTATTCAAGCTGCCGTTCCCGGTTCGGCTTTAAAAAGGGAATCGCCACCCGATCGTCGGCCAGCGAGACCGCCAGACCGAGATAAAAGCGATCCACCCCCGGCAGCGGCTGCGGCTCGACCCCGTCCAGCCGCGCCGAATCCTCCGCATCTGAATCCGGCTGCGGATCATATTTTTCAATGATCAAATTCCGGCCGGCGATCTGTTTGTATTCCTGCAACAGATCCTCCACCTTGCGCGCGTAATTTTTCAGATACACCGTTTCCGGCGTGGCCATTTCGCTTTGCGTGCAGTAAAAGCGGATTTTCACCGGCGTATCCAGCTTCTTCAGCACCGCCCGCGTGCCGTCGGAGAGCGTGAAGGCCTTTTCCTGCGTCAAATCCACCCGCACCGGCCGCGCGCCGGTGATGACATTGACGGCCAGCATGATCACCAGCATCACGACGATGCCGGCGGATGAATAGAGAATGGTTTCCAACGATTTCTTTTGCATCGGTTCCTCCAAAAAATCAAGTGGTGCGGTGCGTGCGCAAAATCACGCTCGTGGCGAACAGGGAAAACCCGATCACCGACAGGAAGAAAACAATGTCGCGCGAATCGAGCACCCCCTTTTGAAAACCTTCAAAGTGCGTGATGACACTGAACGACGTGATCAGGTCCACCAGCCATTGCCAGTTGCCCGTCAGTCCTTGCAGCAGATTGATGACCGGCGGAAACCCCGCGAGAATCAAAAACAGGCACGCCACCACCGCGAGGATGAAGCTCACCACCTGGCTGCGGGTCATCGCCGAAGTGATGCAGCTCACCGCCAGATACGCCCCCGCCATCAGCCAGCTCCCCGCATAGGCGGCGAAAATCACCCCGTTGTCCGGGCTGCCCAGGTAATTGACCGTGAAAATCACCGGGAAGGTCAGCGCCAGCGCCAGCCCGAGAAACAGCCATGACGCGATGAATTTGCCCACAATCGCCTCCCACGGCGCAATCGGCAGCGTCAGCAGCAATTCCAGCGTGCCCACCCGCCGTTCTTCCGCCCACAACCGCATCCCCACCGCCGGCACCAAAAACAGGTAGAACCACGGATGCCACAGGAAGAACGACGCCGCCAGCGACGCCTCGCCCCGTTCAAAAAAGCCGCCCACCATGAAGGTGAAAAAGCCGTTCAGCAGCAGAAAAATCACAATGAACACATACGCCACCGGCGAGGAAAAATACGCCCGCAACTCGCGTTTGGCGATGGTCTGAATGTTTCCCAGGGGGTTCATGGCCGGGCCTCCCTGCCGGCCGTGTCCGGCATCGTTATACTGCGGAACACCTCATCCAGGCGGCCCTCCTCCGTGTGCAAATCCTCCACCTGCCAGCCGTTCGTCGCGGCGATGACTTCCCGCGTCAAAGCGCCGTCCCCCGCCGTGTGGGGAAACACCGAGGCCGTCACCCGCGGGCCGTTCGTCGCGGTCGAAACCCGCTTCACCGCGCGCAGCCGCGAGAATTTCTCCGCCACCGCCGCGGCCGTGACGCCGTTGATGCGCAGCGTCACCGCGCCCGCCCATTCGGATTTTCGCCGCAATTCCTCCGGCGTGCCGTTCGCCACGATCCGCCCCCGGTCAATGATGATCGCCCGCGTGCAGGCCGCGTCCACCTCTTCCAGGATGTGCGTGGAAAAAATGATCGCCTTTTTCTCGCCCATCTTCCGGATGAGCTGCCGGATTTCGTGCTTTTGATTCGGGTCCAGCCCGTCGGTCGGCTCGTCCAGCACCAAAATGTCCGGGTCATGGATGATGGACTGGGCGAAACAAGTGCGGTGCCGGTAGCCCTTGGAAAGCGTATCCACGTTCTGATGCAATACGGATTGCAGGAAGCACAGCTCCACCACCCGGTTGACCGCCGCTGTTTTCGCGTCGCCCCGCAGCCCCCGGATTTCCGCCGCAAAATCCAGAAAGCCGCAGACCGTCATGTCCGTGTAGGCCGGCGCGCTTTCCGGCAGATAGCCGAGGAGTTTTTTGGCCGGAATGGGCTCTTCCGCCAGGTCATGGCCGCCCACCGTCACCCGGCCGCCGCTGGGGGTGAGAAACCCGGTCAGCATCCGCATGGTGGTGGATTTGCCCGCGCCGTTCGGTCCCAGAAACCCCAGCACTTCCCCGCGCTCCACGGTAAAAGAAATCCCGTCCACCGCCCGTTTGGTCCCGAATATTTTGGTCAGATTCTCAACTTTTATCATTTCGTCCGCTTACGGTTGAGCGTGCGACGCATAATAAATGATTGAATGTAAGTGCGTCTTTCACGCTGCTTTTTTACATATAGACAATTTTCTAAAAAAATGTTCAAACTTTTTTTTAAGGGGGGATGCCCGTCAAAAACCGCCGGTTCCCACTGGTTGACGGCCCCATCCGCGCGCACGAATGCCAGCCGATGACTTGAGCTTGCAGCCCTTGAATCGCGCGAAGCGTCTCGTAGTGCGCCAGTCCTTGGCTTTCTTGCGGGCAACCACTCGCACACCCCGGTTATCCAGCCTGTCAAACCACCGGACGAATCATTCTCCCTTCGCTCACCCCGCTTCGGAGAGTTGCCAAGGGCGCGTTTGTGTCGCACACTGGAGGTTCGATGAGCAAGCGTTTTTACATCACCACCGCCATTGATTACGTCAACGGCCAGCCGCATATCGGGCACGCCTACGAGAAAATCATCTCGGACGTCATTGCCCGGTCGCGCCGCAGCCTCGGGCAGGAAGTGTTCTTCCTGACCGGCCTGGACGAGCACGGCCAGAAGGTCCAGCAGGCGGCGCAGGCGGAAAAGAAAAGCCCGCAGGAATATTGCGACGCCCTCGCCGCCGACTGGCAGGCGTTCGCCAAGAAACTGGAACTCACCAACGACGATTTCATCCGCACCACCCAGCCGCGCCACAAGGCCTTTGTGCAGGCCGCCCTCGCCAAACTCCACGCTGCCGGCCATTTTTACAAGGCCGGTTACACCGGTTATTATTCCGCCCGCGAGGAAACGTTTCTCACGGAAAAAGACCGCCGCCCCGACGGCACCTTTGACCCCGCTTACGGCGAGGTGGTGGAGTTGAAGGAGGAGAATTACTATTTTAAACTCAAGGCGCACCAGCAGTGGCTCATTGATTACATTGAGGCCAACCCGTCCTTCATCGCGCCGGATTACCGGCGCAACGAAGTGCTGGGCTTTCTCCGCAGCCAGACGCTGGAGGACCTGTGCATCTCGCGTCCGGTGGCGCGACTGAACTGGGGCATTCCCCTGCCGTTCGACCCCGATTTCGTCACCTATGTCTGGTTCGACGCCCTGGTGAATTACATCAGCGCCGCCGCCGCGCACGGGGATCCCACGGTCTGCGCCGCCATTGGCGTCGAACCCGGCCCGGACCAGCCCCCGCTGTCCCTGTGGCCGGCGGACATCCACGTCATCGGCAAGGACATCGTCAAATTCCACGCCGTTTACTGGCCCATCATGCTCAAGGCCATGGGGCTGCCGCTGCCGAAGCAAATCCTCGCCCACGGCTGGTGGCAAAAGGACGGCGCCCGCATCAGCAAAAGCACCGGCAACGTCATTGACCCCGTCGCCGTGATC
>CAZUBG010000069.1:0-23038 GCA_964618545.1 uncultured Bifidobacteriaceae bacterium
CGGCCATGCCATTCGGCCTCGACGCTGACGCGGTCGCGGGTGACGCCGGGCTGGTTATGGACGATGGCAATGCGCTTGCCGACAATGCGGTTGAACAGGGCGGACTTGCCGACATTGGGGCGACCGACAATGGCTATCAAATTTGACACCCCTGCATCATGCCGCATTGGGCGGACGGGCGAAAGGGAAAAGCTCCCTCTTATTGGGAATGAGACAGCGGGAAAACTCTAAAAATCAAAGATCCCCATTCAAAGAAGAAAGCCGGCAAACGTGGGCGCTTGGGCCGGTGGGAGGACTCCGTTGGGCTGGTTCTGAAGGACAAACGGGCGTGGCATCCGATTGGGACACGGTCAGTCCGTCGGCGTAAGTGGTTTGCTTTAATCAGGTTACGTTTGAATTCGACTTGGGGCTTGTAAAACCGGGGGGATTTCACATAATCATGCTTAAAATTCTTTATGAATAACGGGGGAATCATTACGGTAGTTTATCATTTTGATTTTCCGAACCGGTTGGCTTGAGGGTGGTTAAACGCCCCTCATTCAGTTCGAGTTATGAAAACGAGCGTCAGCGGGAGAATCGGCCTGGGGTTCCGCCCGGGATGGGTGGCCGGTTTTGCCGTGGTCTGGCTGATGCTCCTCTGTTCCAACCGGCTGGCGGCGGCGGAGTTGCAGCATCTGAAGGGACAGGTTCCGGCGATGGTGGCGCACGCAACATCGGTGGGACGCCTGCCGGGGGGGAGTTCTATGCATCTCTCCATTGGTTTGCCGTGGCGGAATCAGCCGGAATTAACCAACCTGCTCGCCCAAATTTACGACCCGACCAGCACGAATTATCATCGGTTTTTAACCCCGGCGCAATTCACCGACCGGTTTGGCCCCACCGTGCAAGATTATCGGTCCCTGACAGATTTTGCCAAAACCAATGGGTTGAAGGTTGGGAAAATCCATTCGAACCGCCTGCTATTGGAGGTGGATGGTTCAGCCAGCCTGATTGAACGGGTGTTTCATGTGACGCTGGGCCTTTATACGAACCCGGTGGAAGGCCGCGTTTTTTTTGCGCCGGACCGGGAACCGGCGCTGGAGCTGGCGGTGCCGGTTTTGAGTGTCAGCGGCCTGGACAATTGCCAAGTGCCGCACGCGCTGAATTTGAAGCAGATCAAGCCGATCAATCCGGGCATCCCGCCGCCGACACGACCGCAGACGGGTTCAGGGCCCAACGGCACTTATATGGGGAACGATTTCCGGACGGCATATGTGCCGGGCACCCCCCTGACCGGACAAGGCCAGCAAGTGGGCTTGGTGGAGTTTAGCTCCGGATTTTACCAAAGCGATATCTCCAGCTATGAAACGGCGGCCGGATTGCCCAATGTGCCGGTGACCACGGTCTTGTTGGACGGATACGATGGAAGCCCGGGTCTGGAAAACGATGAATGTTCGCTGGACATCGAACTGGTGATCGCCATGGCCCCGGGCTTGTCGCAAGTCCTGGTGTATGAGGGATCCACTCCGGATGATATCTTAAATAAAATGGCGACGGGCAATCTGGCGAAGCAACTCAGTTCTTCCTGGGTCTTCAGCTTTGATGATACGACGGAGGAGATTTTTCAGGAATTTGCAATGCAGGGGCAGTCGTTTTTCAATGCTTCCGGCGATCAAGACGCCTATGGGAGCGGGGATATCAGTGATTCGTGTTCCGATCCCAATATCACCGTTGTGGGTGGGACCACTTTGACAACGGCGGCGGATGGGTCGTGGGTGTCGGAAACGGTTTGGAACGATGGGGACGGCTTTGGCAGTAGCGGCGGGATCAGCACACAATATCCGATTCCAGCCTGGCAGCAGGGGGTGGCCACGTCCCTGAACCAAGGCTCCAGCACGATGAGAAACATTCCCGACGTGGCGCTGACGGCGGATAATGTCGAGGTGTTTCATAATAACGGCCAATCCGATTGTTACGGCGGAACGAGCTGTGCGGCCCCGTTGTGGGCGGGGTTCACTGCGCTGGTCAATCAACAGGGGAACAGCAATGGCAATGGCCTGGTCGGATTTCTCAACCCGGCGCTTTACGCCCTGGGCCAGGGAGGCAATTACACCAATTTGTTTCATGACATTGTGACGGGGGATAACACCTCATTTGAACATCAAGAGAATTATTATGCGGTGCCCGGGTATGACTTGTGTTCCGGTTGGGGAACACCGGCGGGCCGGAGCTTGATTGATGCCCTGGTGGGTCCGGCCATCCCCGCCCCGCCGACCATTATCTGCCAACCCCAAAGCCAGACCAATGTCTCCGGCACAGCGGTCACTTTCGGCGTGATGGCGGTTGGCCCGAAGCCGCTGAGTTATCAGTGGATGGACAACGGGATCATCCTGGACGGGGCAACCAATGCGACGCTGGTGCTGCCGGATGTCCAGATGAGCCAGGCGGGGCTTTACAGCGTTCTGGTGACGAACACTCTTGGCTCAGTGTTCAGTTCCAATGCGCTGCTGACAATGGAACTCACGCCGCCATGCGCCCCCGTGCCGGACGGGGTGGTCAGTTGGTGGCCGGCCGAAGGAAACGCCACGGATGTCGAGGGGACAAACAACGGGGTGCTGGAGGGCGGGGCGGGCTTCACGAATGGTGAGGCGGGGATGGCCTTTTACTTTGACAATCCGAATGCCGACGTCCGGATTCCGGCCAGTGCGAGCCTGGATGTGGGCCAAAACAACAACGGGTTTACGGTGGAGGCCTGGATCAATTGCGCGACGCTCAGCCAACCAAGCCCCGTCTTTGAATGGAACCAGGGGGATGGAGTCACTTACGAGGGGGTTCACCTGCACATTATGCCCGATGGATCGCTTTATGGGAATGTGGTGGATACGAGCGGGGATGTGCTGGTGCATGGCTTCTCTTCCAGTCCGGGTTTGATCACGACCAATGTATTCTACCATGTGGCGCTAACGTATGACCCGGCTGCGGGGGTGGAAACCATTTACCTCAATGGCGGGCAGGTCGCCCAGAATTACATCAGTCAAATCACCCCCTTGACGTCCTATGACTTGTACTTGGGGCGGAGACCTCCCACCCAGGGCGAGACCTATTCATTGACCGGTACCATTGATGAACCCACCCTTTATGCCCGCGCACTCTCCGGCGACGAATTGACAGCCATTTACCAGGCTGGCAGCGGGGGCAAATGCCCCCCGTCCGAGCCGCCGGTCATCAACCAGCCCCCGGCCGGTGAAGCGGTGCCGGCTGGTGGCAGCGCCTCCTTCTCCGTCTCGGCCACCGGCACGCCCCCCTTGGCCTGCCAGTGGATGTTTGACGTCACCAACCTGATGGTTGGCGCGACCAACTTCACGCTGACGCTGACGAACGTTCAGGCCGGTGCCGGGGGGGGGTATTCAGCGGTGGTCGCCAATGCGTTTGGCACGGCGGCCAGTTCCAACGCGCTGCTGACGGTTTTGCCGCAGCGGCCGGTCCTTTTGACCCAACCGGCCAGCCAGGCGGCGAATGTGGGGGCGGCGGCGAGTTTCAACGTTTCCGCCAGCGGCAGCCAGCCACTGATCTATCAATGGAGTTTCGATGGAACAATCATTGCAGCGGCCACCAACGCCACCCTGGTGCTGGCCTCAGTGCAACCGGCGCAGACCGGTGCCTACAGCGTTCTGGTGACCAACGCCTATGGCTCGGCCCCAAGCGCCAGCGCCTTGCTGGCGGTTTATCCCACGAATGACTGTCTGGCCCCGCCGGCCGGGTTGATTGACTGGTGGCCGGGGGATGGCAATGCGGAAGACATCGCCGGCACCAACAACGGCGTTTTGGAGGGCGGCATCCTTTTTACCAACGGGGAGGTGGGCACGGCCTTTTATTTTGACAATACGAATGCGGATGTCCGGATTCCGGCCAGTGCGAGCCTGGATGTGGGCCAAAACAACACCGGGTTTACGGTGGAGGCATGGATCCGGTGTGCCAACGTCACCCAAATCAATCCCCTCTTCGAATGGAACAAGGGGGATGGGGTCACTTGGGAGGGGGTTCACCTGCAAGTCTGGTCCAACGGATCGCTTTATGGGAACGTGGTGGGCACGAACGGGGATGTGTTTGCCAACGATTTCTTCTCGAACCCGGGGTTGATCCAGTCCAATGTCTTCTACCATGTGGCGCTGACGTATGATCCGGCCTCCGGGTTGGAGGAGATGTATGTGAACGGGGCGTTGAAAGCCGCGGCGTCCATCGGCCAGGTTGTTCCCTTGACGTCCTATGACTTGTACTTGGGACGGAGGCCTCCCACCCAGGGGGAAACCTATTCCCTGGCCGGGATGCTGGACGCGCCATCGCTCTATAACCGGGCCCTCTCGGCGGACAAACTGCTGGCCATTTATCAGGCCGGCAGCGGCGGCAAATGCACGCCGTTCGTCGCACCCATCATCATCACCCAGCCCACCAACCGGGTGGTGATCACGGGCAGCAACACCGTCTTTGGGGCCACCGCCGTGGGCACGCCGCCGCTGGCTTATCAATGGTTTTACAACGGGACCAACCTTCTGGCGGGCGCCACCAACGCCACGTTCGGGTTGACCAATGTGCAGGCGGCGGACGCCGGAGTTTACTCCTTGCTGGTGACCAATGGCCAGGGCAGCGCCCTGAGTTCGTATGCGCTGATGAATGTGTTGACGCCGCCGATCATCGTCACGCAGCCGGCCGGTTTGAACGTGAAGGCCGGGACCACCGCAACGTTCACGGTGGCGGCCACCGGCCCGGCCCCGCTGAGTTATCATTGGTATTGGAACGGGATCGCCAATCCGATCATGGGGGCGACGAACGTCACCCTCACCCTGACCGGCGTGCAACTCACGAATGCCGGGGCGTACGAGGTGCGGGTGGTGAATGCCTACGGTTCCACAATGAGTTCAAACGCGGTGCTGTCCGTTCTGCTGCTGGATCATTTGGCCTGGGGAACCCTTCCCGCCACCCGGTTTGTCAACACGCCGTTTACGGCCACGATCCTGGCGCAAAACGCCACCAACGGACTGGTGACCAACTTCACCGGCCGGGTGAATCTGGGCTCCACGTCGGGCCTGGCCGTCACCCCGTCGGTTTCGGACGCATTCAGCCAGGGCTCCTGGACCGGATCCATCACGGTGGCCCAGGCCGCCACCAACCTGACCTTGTGGGCCAGTGACGGCCTGGGCGACACCGCCCTGTCCCCGGCGGTCAACATTGCCAGTCTTCCCACCGTGGGCGGACTGACCGCCGGGAACAGCCTGCTGA
Organism: uncultured Bifidobacteriaceae bacterium; assembly: GCA_964618545.1. GTDB lineage: Bacteria > Verrucomicrobiota > Verrucomicrobiia > Limisphaerales > UBA11358 > UBA11358. Next base: position 5,257 of record CAZUBG010000069.1, read on the forward strand.
TGTACTGGCCCTCCAGCCAGCCGGATTTCATTCTGGAAACGGCCACCGATCTCGGCGCTTCCAACTGGGCGGAGGTGGAGACGCCGCCGCTGATCGTCGGAAGCCAGTTCCTCCAGTCGCTGCCCCTCACGGGCACCAACCGCTTTTTCCGGCTTCGGTATATCGGACAGTAACGATGTTGGAAGAGGGCCGCACCACGGGCCGGGCGGGACGGTTTTTATTAAAAAAAAACACCATTCGCATGAATTTTTATTGGCGGGTTTGCGCTGACTGTGCGAAATTACTTCATGAAAAAGGGTACAAATCTTCAAACCGGGATCGGCGCCGTTATTTCTGTTTTCTTAATATCGGGCGCACCCACGGTTTTGGCTTTCAACCCGCCCGCCCTGACGACCGTGTTGCTGCATCCGGCGGTGAGTTTTAGTGACGCGGAAATTCAGCACGCGCTCGACCAATTGCCGGCGGAGGGCGGAACGGTGATGCTGGGCCCCGGGCTCTATGCCATCCACCGTCCGCTTTGCCTGAGCCGCAGTGACCAGACCCTGCGCGGCAGCGGCGAGGCGACAGTGCTGCGGCTCACTGACGAGGCCGACTGCCCGGTCGTGATTCTGGGCCCAACCATTGCCAACCCCGTCCGGGGCGTCCATGATTTGCGTCTGGCGGATCTCGTCATTGACGGAAACCGCCACCATCAAGTGAGGGAACAATGGATGGACCCCGCCAACACCTCGGGCATCCAAAACAACGGCATCATGATTCAGGATGTGAGCAATTCCGTGGTGGAGGAGGTGGTGGCCGCCCACTGCCGTTCGGGCGGCCTGGTGACGGCCAACGGCACCCGGCGTCTCACCGTGAGTGGTTTCACCGCCTTTGACAATCAATTTGACGGGCTGGCCTGCTACCGCACGGAGGACAGTGTTTTCACCAATCTATTTTTGCACGACAATCAGGCTGCGGGCATTTCATTGGATTTGAATTTCGATCACAACCTCATCAGCGGTTCCACGCTCGCCGGAAATGACCTGGGCATCTTCATGCGCTGTTCCTGTAACAACCAGTTCCAAAATATAACCATCAGCCAGTCCCGCCATGACGGGGTGTTCATGGCGCAGTGGGATTGGAGTGCGATCGCCGACGGGCTGACCCGGCCCCAAACCCAATGTGAAGGCAACCATTTCGCCAGTCTGAAAATCTCCAATTGCGGCGGGGAGGCCTTCCGCGTTCATGACGCCTCCTGCATCAACAATACGATTGAGGACGGGATTTTCTCCGACAATCTCGGAGGCGACCTGGCCCCCGGCGGCACCGGCGTGGTCCACGCGCGGGATTAGGTGGCGGATGACGGGTCAATACCTCGTCATCTTTTCCAATTCCTTCACGCGGTGTTCGATTTCGGCGCGCTTGGTTTTGGTGGTGCGGATCAGCCCGAAGCCTTCGCAGCAGAACGAAGCGGTCACACTCCCGTAAATCATGGCCCGGCGAATGTGGTCATCCACCGACCCGCCCGCCGCCGCCAGCCAGCCCATCAGGCCGCCCACAAAGGAATCCCCCGCCCCCGTGGGGTCCGCCACCTTGGACAACGGATAGGCCGGGCAAATGAAGGGCCCCTTCGGCCCGGATAAAATCGAACCGTGCGACCCCATTTTAATGATGACGTATTTCGGCCCGAGCTTGTGGATTTTCTTGAACGCCAGGAACACATTGTCCTCCCCGGTCAAATGTTGGGCCTCGCTGTCATTCAGCACAAAACCGTCAATGCGCTTGAGCAGTTTGATCAGGTCGTCCAGCGCGAGGTTCAGCCACAAATCCATGGTGTCGGCCACCACAAACTTGGGGCGCTTGATCTGGTCGAGCACATGATGCTGGAGGGCCGGGGCGATGTTGGCCAGCAGCACATAGGGTGTTTTCTGATGCGCCGGAGGCAGCACCGGCGTGAAGGTCTCAAACACCCCCAGTTCGGTCAGCAGCGTGCGCCGGTTGTTCATGTTGGCCTCGTACTCGCCGGACCAGTGAAAGGTTTTGCCAGCCAGAATTTGCAGCCCCGCGACATCAATGTTATGGCGCCGGTAAAGCTGCAAATATTTCTTGGGGAAATCCTCACCCACCACCCCGATCAATTTCACCGGGGCAAAAAAGCTGGCCGCCACCGAGGCATGGCTGGCGGATCCGCCCAGCAGACGGGGATTTTCCGCCTGCGGGGTTTTGATGGAATCCAGGGCGGTGGAACCGACGATGAGTACGCTCATTTGGTTTGTAAGGCAGGTTGATGGGTTGCGGTTAAGGGAGATTAGCGGCGCCGGCCTTTTGAATCAGCTCGATTTCGTAGCCTTCCGGGGCGTCAATAAAGGCGAAAACCGTGCCGGTGGAACTGGTGGTGGGGCCGTCGGAAAACTTCAGGCCGTGTTGGGCGAGATGCCGGGCAAAGGCATCCAGACTCTCCACCTCAAAGGCCAGGTGGGTGAGATCCGGTTGCACTTGCACGGGCCCGCCGGCGGGAAAACAGGTGATCTCAATCAACTCCTCGCTGCCGGGCGTCTGGAGAAACACCAATTGCGAACCCCGTGGCGACTGATGCCGTTTGATTTCCTTCAGCCCGAGCACCTCGCGGTAAAATTGGACCGTGCGCTCCAAGTCATTGACCCGGTAGCGCGTGTGCAGCAGTTTCGTGACCAGACTCATTCCCGGAGGATAAACAGATAAAACGCCAGCGCAATTTTTTTTGTCCCGCCGCCGCCAAAAACCAACCCGCAGTTTTTAATTTCCCGCCGCGCTTTTTTCGGGCATCATTCCAATTATGGGTAAACGACGCGAAGCGCGGGAACGCGCGGTTCAATTTTTATTTCAGTACGACCTTAATCCGCCCGAGAATTTGGAGCTGGAACTGGCGCAATTCTGGAACTCCCAGCGCCTGACCGCCTTGGAGGACGAAAAGGCGCCGTCCACCTGGGGCCCGCGCACCGAATTGCCGCCCCCCACGGCCGAGGAGGCCGAAACCCGGCTGTTTGCCGACCCGCTTATACGCGGCGTGCTGGAACACCGCACGGAACTGGACGAGCACATCAAAAAGCACGCCCGCAACTGGGATTTTCACCGCATCGCCGCCGTGGACCGCAACATCATGCGGCTGGCCATTTACGAAATGCTGCACCGCCAGGACATTCCGCCCGTGGTGAGCATCAATGAGGCGGTGGACATCGCCAAAAAATTCTCCACCCAGGAGAGCGGCAAATTCGTCAATGGCATCCTCGACCAGATCCGCGGGGGAATCCTCCGGCCGGCGACCGGGCCAACCTCCACTGCTTAATCATGAAGTTTGCCGACCTCCATCTGCACACCCGATTTTCCGACGGCACTTTCTCGCCGGAGGAACTGGTGGCCCAGGCCGTCCACCACGGTCTGGCCGCCATTGCGCTCACCGATCATGACACCGTGGAGGGCTGCGCGCCCACCGCCCGGGAATGCGAGGCGGCGGGTATCGGGTTCATCACCGGCACCGAACTCACCGCCGAATATGATGACACGGAGGTTCATGTGCTGGGCTATTTTCTCGACACCCGCAATGAACGGTTCCTCGCGGAAATCACCAAATTCCAGGCCGTGCGGCAGCGGCGAATTCATGAAATGGTCGCCCGGATCAATCAACTCGGCGTCCCCCTCCAGGTCGAGGCCGTGTTTGCGCTCGCCAACTGCCGGTCCCCCGGACGGCCGCATGTGGCGCGGGCGCTCGTCCAGATGGGGCTGATCAAGACCCTGGACGAAGCCTTCGACCGTTATCTCAAAAAAGGCCGGCCGGCCTGGGTGCCCAAGGCGAGAATGTCCGGGTTGGAGGCCATTGAACTCATTCACCACGCCGGCGGTCTGGCCGTGATGGCCCATCCCGGCTTGAACCGCACCGATGAAATCATTCCCGGGCTGGTCAAGGCGGGGCTCGACGGCATTGAATGTTTCCACACCAAACATTCCACGGCCATGTCCGAACGCTACCTGGAAATTGCCGACCAATATCATTTGCTGGTGACCGGGGGATCCGACTGCCATGGCTTCAGCAAGGCCAAACCGCTCATCGGCACCGTCAAGCTGCCGTATGAACATGTGGAAAAAATGACCGCCGTGGTCATCGCCCGCCGTCAGGCCGCCCAGGCCGCCGCCAAGCCGGTCAGTTAATCATCCTGACGCCTCTCACTCATGGGATTTTTTGACAAAATCAAGGCCGGCCTGTCCAAAACCAAGGACCAACTCGTCCACGAAATCAAGCGGATCGTCACCCGCTCCCCCAAACTCACCGGCGAATCCATCGAGGAACTCGAAGCCGCGCTGATAGCCGCCGATCTGGGCCACGCCCTGACCGCTCAAATTGTGACGGCGGTCAAAACCGCTTATGAAACCCAGGGCGCCGCCGGCGTGGATTTCCTCTCCATTGCCCGTGCCCAAGTCGAGCACAGTCTGGCCGCCAACCGGCCGGAGTTGATCCGCGCCGCCAGCGGGCCCACCGTTGTTTCCATTGTCGGGGTCAATGGCACCGGCAAAACCACCACCTCCGCCAAGCTCGCGCATTATGTTCAATCCCGGCAAGAATCCGTGCTGCTGGCCGCCTGCGACACCTTCCGCGCCGCCGCCATTGAACAGATCAAGCTCTGGGGACAACGCCTCCACGTCGAGGTCATCGCCGGAACTTACGGGGCGGATGCCGCCTCCGTGGGCCACGACGCCGTCACCGCCGCCCTGGCGCGCAAAGTGGATTATCTCTTCATTGACACCGCCGGCCGCCTGCACACCAAGCACAATCTCATGCAGGAACTGCAAAAACTGCACCGGGTGATTGGCAAACAAATCCCCGGCGCGCCGCACGAGGTGCTGCTCGTGCTCGACGCCACCACCGGCATGAACGCCCTCAACCAGGCGCGTGAGTTTCACAAAACCGTGCCGCTCACCGGCCTGATTGTCACCAAGCTGGACGGCACCAGCAAAGGCGGCATGGTCGTGGCCATTCAAAAGGAACTGGGCCTGCCCGTCAAGTTCATCGGTGTGGGTGAACAACCGGATGACTTGCAGCCCTTCGACGCCAGGCAGTTCGCCCAGGCGCTGTTCGAGGAATAAGCTAAATCTTGCTCAGATTGCGACAAAATTTGACAAATCCCGTTTTGTGAACAATCATTGTCCCATGAAAATTATCGCCTTGATCACGGTTCTTTTTGTCCTGCAAACGGTGCTCGCCCGGGCCGGTTCCCTCTATGACATCAAAATCAAAACCATTGACGGCCAGGACACCTCCCTGGCCCCTTACCAGGGCCGCGTGCTGCTCGTCGTCAATGTCGCCTCCCATTGCGGGTTTACCCCGCAATACAAGGCCCTGGAAGCCCTTTACCAAACCAACCAGGACAAGGGATTGGTCGTGCTGGGCTTTCCCTGCAACCAGTTTGGCGCCCAGGAACCCGGCAGCAACGAGGAAATCAAGCAATTCTGCACCAGCAAATACGCCGTCACCTTCCCCTTGTTCGACAAAATTGAAGTCAACGGCCCGAACCGGCACCCCCTCTACGTCGCCCTGGCCGGCCAAGACTCCCCGTTTCCCGGCGATATCCGCTGGAACTTCACCAAATTCCTCATCGGACGCGACGGACGCATCATTCAACGCTTTGATTCCAAGGTGAAACCCGACTCCCCGGAAGTCACCCAGGCCATCGCCGCCGCCCTGGCGCAGAAATAGCCTTCCGCCCCGCCTATTTTTCCTGGCCCGTCAGCCCGCCTTTTTGCAAAGCGTCAAAGACGTCCTTGTCGTTGAAATTGCCGGTCACTTCAAATGACTTGGCTCCCTTGGCGGCCGTATTACCCGTCACCCCGGGCACGGTGCCCAGGATTTCGTTCACGGCTTTCACGCATTTGCCACAGCAGAGGTGCAGTCCCTCGATTTTGATCGAGGTCACCTTTTGGTCTTTCGCACCGGTGTCGGCATTGATTTTGATCGTCGGATCGCTGCTCTTGCCAAAAAAGCCCGCCGCCACCAGGGCGTCCGCCCCCTTTTGCACCGTGGCCGTGTCCGGCCCGGAGAGGGTCACCGTGCCTTCATCCTGATCCGCCTTCGCGGTGACGCCTGTGACCCCGGCCTCAGCGGCCGCCACGCCCTTGACGCACGAGGAGCAGCACAGGTGAACATCGCTGATGGTGACGGTGACGTCCGCCGCGCGCACCGAAAGAGTGACCGCCAGCGCCCCAGCCAAAACAGCAAGAATTCTTTTCATAATCTTTAATCTTAATATTATTGGTTGAACCGACTCCATATAAACCACCTTCTGACAAAATTCAACCGGATTTTGTACAGGCCCTGTTTTCAGTGGCTCTTGAGGCTGATCGTCGCCGGCGCCAGGCCGTCGGATTCAGCCGTAAGCTGAAAGGTGCCCGGCTGGTCGGACTTGGCCCGGACAATCACCAGCGCCAGGCCGTTGAAGGCATTCCGTTCCGGAGCCTGGAAGGATTCAAAGCTCGTGGCATCACCGTTGTCCGTGGCCACGATTTCGCCGGGGCCTGCCACACTGAATTTGATGTGGTTTTTCGAGCGCGGCACCAGCAGGCCATTCTGGTCCGCCACCGTCACCGTGACATAGGACAGATCCCGGCCGTCATCCGCGATTTTGGCGCGGTCCGCCTGCATCGTCAGCCGGCTGGCCGGGCCGGTGGTTTTCACCACGTCCGTCGCCCATTTGTGACCGTGCTTGTAGGCGACCACTTTCAGCACCCCCGGCTCATAGACAACCTCGTCCCAGCGGAGGCGGTACTCAAACGCCTGCTTGGTTTTGCGCCCCAGGGACTTGCCGTTCAGGAACAGTTCCGCCGAGTCGCCGGATGTATACACATGCACCGGAGTGACCTGGCCGATGCGCTCCGGCCAGTTCCAGTGGGGAAGGATGTGGGCCATCCGGAAATCCGGACGCCAGTGGGCCTGGTAAAGATAGAAACGGTCCTTTTTGAAACCGGCGAGGTCAATAATGCCGAAATAAGAACTCCGCGAAGGCACCGGGACCTTGCCCAGGGTTTCCAATTCCTTCTGCGCCCGCGCTTTTTCCGCCGGATCAAAAAAGTTCAGCAGATTGCTCATGTCCCCATTGTAAGGCGTCGGCTCGCCCAGATAATCGAACCCGGTCCAGACGAATTCCCCCGCCACAAACGGATTCCTTTCCTGCCCCTCGAATTCCGTGTCCGGCGTGGTTGCCCAGCGGGGCGCGTAGAGATCATAGGAACTCATCTGGAAATTCCCTTCGCCGTCCGCCTTGTTGGTGCTCACGGGGAAAAAATATTCGCCCCGCGAACTGATGCACGAGGCCGTTTCACTGCCAAACAGCGGCACCTCCGGGTTTTTCTCCCGGAACTCGCCGTAATGGACGGGCTTGTAATTCCAGCCAAACACATCAAAGCAGTTTTCAAAGCCGCTGAACCCTGCCTTGTAGGAACTCACCGCGGCGGTGACCGGGCGGGTCGGGTCTTCCGAGTGAATAATGGCGCGGTTTTCGTTGGCCAGCGCCGGGCCGTCCGCCCTGTCCTGATCGGGAACCTCATTGCCTGAACTCCAGAGAATCACGCAGGGATGATTGCAGTCGCGGCGAACCAGGGCGCGCAAATCAGCATCGTGCCAGTCGGCGTACAACGTATGGTAATCATTCCGGTTTTTTCCCGCCAGCCAGCAATCAAAGGACTCGTCCATCACCACCATGCCCAGCCGGTCACAGAGGTCCAACAATTCCGGCGCGGGCGGGTTGTGACTCGTGCGGATGGCATTGCACCCCATCTCCTTGAGAATTTGCACCTGCCGTTCCAGTGCGCGAACATTGACGGCCGTGCCCAGCGCCCCCAGGTCGGCGTGGTCACAAACCCCCTGGATCGGAACCCGCTCCCCGTTCAGGATAAAGCCGTTCGTCACCGTGAATTCAATCGTGCGCACGCCAAACGGCGTCTCATACTGGTCCATCGGCTGCGCCGCCTGCAAAATCGTGGTGACCGCGACATAACGCTGCGGTTTCGTCAGACTCCACAATTTCGGATGCGGCAGCCCAACCTGTCCCACACTCACGGCGGAATCCCGGGCGGGAACCGTTAATTTTAAGTTGATCAACGAGGCGGCCGATTTTCCCCGGTCGCCGTTTTCCTTCAGCTCAAACAGTTCCTGATTGATCACCACGTCGGCATCGGCGGAGGTGTCATTGTCCACCCGGGTTTGAATTCTTACGGTGGCGGATTGCTTGTCCACCTCCGGCGTCGTCACATAAGTGCCCCAGTGCGCGACATGAATCGGCGCGGTCTTCACCAGCCAGACATTCCGGTAAATGCCGCCGCCGGGATACCAGCGGGAGGATCGCTGCGGATTATCCAGGCGGATCGCAATCACATTGTCCGCGCCATAATGCACCCAGGGGGTCAAATCCACGCGCCAGGAGGCGTAACCATAAGGCCAGCCGCCCGCACACTGGCCGTTGAGCCACACCGTGGCGTAAGCCATCGCCCCGTCCACATCCAGGTAAATCTTCTTGCCCTGGTCCGCCACGGGGATGGCCAGGTGTTTGCGGTACCACGCCGTGCCCCACCAGGGCAGCTTGCCCGTCTCCCCCGGATATCCCTGTTTAAACGGACCCTCAATCGCCCAGTCATGCGGCAGATTCACCAGGCGCCAGGCGCGGTCGTTGTAACCATATTCCGCCAGGGCAATCGCGCCCCCGCCCGGATTTCCCGGCGGTCGCACTTTGGCGGCGGCGGCGGCGCCCTGCGTGAATTCGGTTCCCGTCGCCAGCATCCACGGCTTCACGTTGCTGTAACTCAGCAGATCACCGTCCGGGGCCGGATCCTCCTTGAGAAACCGCCAGTCGGTATCCAGCGAAATGCGTTCGCGCACCGAAACGTCCTCCGCGAAACCGGAGGTTGATCCGCTCAGCAACAACGTGGTCGCCGCCAGCAGGCTGAAGGGACAGGACGTCCGGCCAAACCACCCTGCCAGTGTCAACGGAAACCCTTGGGGCAAAATGTTCATATATGTGGACCAGAGCTTAGGTGAATTGGGCGGATAGACAAATATTTTTTGCACCCCGCAAACCGGTGCCTCCCGATGTGGTTGGCGGTGTTCAGGCCGAAGGCCATTTGGAAGTGCGGCAACCAGTCGCCGCTTTGGGACGAGACGACACGTCGTCGAGTTCAAAAAGGCGTGCTGGTCCGGCCTCCCCAACCGCGCCAGGTGTACGGCACGCAAACTTGCCCTCGGCAAGCCACTCAATTTTGTCTAACCTGCCCGCATGATCGAAGCGCATCCCCTCCAACAGACGGGCCGCACCCAGGTTTGGTATCGCGGGCGAAAACTCTCCTGTTTTGCCGGCTGCGATTATTTCCGACTCGCCCGGCATCCGCTCGTGTGGCGGGCCGCCCAGCGGGCCTGCCGCGACCCCGGCCTGAGCGTCTCCGCCTCGCGCCGCACCACGGGCAATCATGTCTGGTACCAGGCCTTGGAACGGGAACTCGCCCGCTTCTTCCAGGCGCCGGCCGCCGTGCTGTTGCCGACAGGTTATGTGACCGGGCTGGCCGTGGCCCAGGCCCTCGCCGGACAGTTCACCCATGCCCTGATGGATGCCCAGGCTCATGGCGCCCTGGCCACCGCCGCGCGTTTTCTGGATTGTCCGCTGACCCTTTTCCGGCATCGCGATCCGGCGGACTTGGCGCGCGCCGTCCACCGCTGCGGCCCCCGCAGCCGGATCATCGTGCTGACGGATGGCCTGTTTCCCTTCGACGGCTCCGTCGCCCCGTTGGCCGACTATCTGGCCGTGCTGCCGGGCGAAGGAATGATCCTCGTGGACGACGCCCACGGGGCCGGCGTGCTGGGCCCGCACGGCCGCGGCACCCCCGAACACACCGGCGCGAACCGCCGCCGGATCATCCAAGCCATCACCCTGAGCAAGGCCTTGGGCGCTTACGGTGGCGCGGTGCTGGCCTCCCGCGAACTGCGCGATCAAATCATGACCCGCAGCAATGCCTTTGTGGGCGTCACCCCGCCGCCCCTGCCGCTGGTGGCGGCGGCCCGGGCCGCCCTGGACCTGTTGTCCGCCCATCCGGAATGGCGCACCCGCTTGTTCGCGAACGCGGCATGGGTGAAATCCGCCCTGCGGGCCAAAGGTCTGCCCTTGGCGGAAACCCCCGGCCCCATCGTAACCCTGCCCGTCGCCCCGCCCCGGCCGACCGCCCGGTTGCGCCGCGCCCTGCTGGCCGCCGGCATTTACCCCTCCTTCATCCAATACCCCGGCGGCCCGGCCACCGGCTGTTTTCGTTTCGTCATCTCCAGCGCCCACACCCACCGCCAGTTGGAACAATTGATCGGCGTCATCACCGCCCACCTTCCGCAGTGAACCAAAGTGCGCCCGGCGGAAAGCCCGGCCCGCTCCGGCCGGCAATTTTGGAAAAATTAATCGTTCTTTTGCGATTTTTTCCGTGTCTTTGCGGATTGGGCTGACTGGGCGGCAGAGGGGACGGGGAAAGGACGTGGAGATCAGGCCAAAAGCGGAGGGCGGTGACGTCCGCAGGCACCGGAGGTGTGGGAACGAGCCCCCACCCCAAACCGGCGGCCGGGCGGAAGTTCCGGCCAGCCCGGCCCCAACCAAGGATTTGATCATCTTCATGCCCGATGGTTTAACCCAGTAGGTGGGACATCCGCAGGGGTACCCTCAAAATAGTTAAAAAAAGTTTTCCAGAGGTAAAACCTTGGCCACCAACGGGATGGGAGAAAAACGAGGGTTTTTGACCCAGGGCAGCCAACCCGGTGACGTCAGGGTGCCTCGTCGCAGATTGCACCTCATCGGCATATATGGGCTTCAACGGCAACGGCACGGCCGGGGTGGCTCCGTTGGCACCGCAGGTTTCCAAACCTGCCGTATCGCCGATTTCCTAATCGGCGGGCCATCCGTGTGCCGGGCGCGCCAGATTGACGAACGGCATGCGGGTTTTGGAAACCCGCGATACGGCAGGTTTGGAAACCTGCGGTACGCCCGCACAAGACGGCGATAAGGTGCCGGTCGTGGCGGCAGACTCGGTGGAGCGCCGCAGGATAACCATCCCTCCGGTGGGACGAATGGAGACGCCGAACTTCGGCCCAACCCGCCGCCTTTCCTCCTGGCCAATTTTTAAAGTGACCCATATCGTTGCGCCTCAACGACTTGCAAACTCGGGCCGATCCGGCGAGTGTTTTTTTGTTGATTTCGCCCGGCCAACGGCGGCTAATGGAGGCAGACCCATCAGCAGCATGAACTCCGGGACGACCCTTTTCAACGCACGCCCAAGGCCAGTGCCGGCCGGCCCGGGTGCGTTCGCGCCCGGACGGAGCGCGCTCCCGCGCCCCGCAGTCGGAGCGCGGGTCTGTGACCCGCAGCGGCCACCTTGCCAACCCAGGTCCGAAAACTGCTTTGACTTCCCCCTGCCATCGGCGTGCTGCGGCTCACAGAACCACGCTCCGGGGCTTCGCCGGGGCCCGCCCCGCCAACCCGGCGGGTGGCCAGGCCCGGTAGGGCGGTGTTGCCACCCCCCGGTTTCACGCTGCACCTGACACGCCTCCAGCGCAGTCGTGGCGCCGGTTGCCACCTTTATTGATTATCGCCTCCTAAAGTCAGCGTGCGGAATCAGTCACCGATCAGAAAGGAATTCTTCGACCGTAAGGCCGATGTCCCGGGCGATTTGCCGAAGCAAGGGCGGGGCAATATCGCGGCCCTTGTGCATGGGAACAGTTGTGCCCCGGCCATCGGGATGGCGGTACTGAACATGAGAATCGCGCTGGCGCACGAACACAAAGCCGGTGCGTTCGAGCAGACGGCAAACTTCCGTGGGTTTGAGAACCGGGACGGAACCCATGATCAGGCCACGGCCACGTTTTGAGTGCCGAGGAATTCCGCGTCCAGGCGGGGTTCTCCATCTTCAAGCAGCATGGCGATGACTTCCCGCAGGTTGGCGTTGAGTTCATCCAGCGTTTCCGCCTGTGAATGCGCGCCCTTGAAACCCGGCACATACCCCACCAACAGGCCGGTGACCGGATCACGTTCAATCACCGCAGTGAATGTCCTCATGCAGCTATTCTTTCACGTCCCGGCCAATAGTCAATGGGGGGAAAACATAATTCTGGCCGGCGCCTGGCCGCCCCGTTCCCCGACCGTGGCAGTCCCATCCGCAGCGCGTTAAACCCAAAACCAGCCCCGGCCGGTTGCCGCCCCCGGTTTCCCCAATTTTCTTTGTGATCTATGCGTTCTCTGCGGTTAAACATCCTTCCGATCTCCCTGATTCACAACCACTTGCCCCCGGTCGCCGTCCTGGAAAACTATTTCGCTGCTGGGACTTTAAAGGCCCAACCTATGTGCTATCTTGACCCTTGGATCATGGGATGTCCCATGAGCGCTGACCGTTAAAGACCGTCAGCGACGGCGGAAGGCTCGATGCCATCCGTGGCTCTTTGACATATTGTATGCGCGTCCCCCCGGGGCACGCGATGACTCGGCACCCACGCCGGTTTGCGGTGCCGTGGCGGTGGGGCCGACCCAATAAACGGTAATTAACGCTATTTTGGAATAAATGATGATATTTAAGGCTAATTAACGCTGATTGCGAATAAAATATTTTCCGTGCCGTGCCAGAAGATCTTTTCCAATCCGACCTAATCCGACCTAATCCGACCTTTCACGTCACCACGAAGCTCTCCGGTGAGGCACACAGCCACCCTCGCAAAACCCCCGTTCCTTGTCGGTTGGGTCTCCCGATCCGGCGTCCGCCCCCCTCATCTGCGGTTCAAAAAAACAGGAGGCAAACCCGAAAAGAACGGTAAAACACGGTAAAACACGGATAAAAAATTCCCCCCACTCCAAACCGCCACCCAAGCCAGGCACGGCCCAGTCCAGGTTTGTCCAAGTATGTCCGGAGAAGGACCAGCCCTTGGAGCCTGTCAAACAGTTGCAAGCCCATTTCGGACTGCCGGGCGGTTTTTGTTTACAAAACCCGGCCGGCGTGGCTCACTCATTAAGTCTATGAAGGATCAAATCATCCGTCTGCTGGGGCAAAAGAGTTATCTTCCGGCCAATGTGCCCGAGTTGCTCAAGCTGCTCCGGCTGCCGCCCTCCGCCCAGCAGGAGTTGCAGGCCGAACTCGCCCGGCTCGAACAATCCGGCGCGGTCGCCTGCATTAAGGGCAACCGCTACATCCGCCCGGGCGACGCCGATTTGATCCCCGGTCGCATCCGCATGAACCGCGCCGGCAAGGGATTCCTCCAGCCGGACGACGTCGCCCTCAAGGAAATCGCCGTCCCCGAAAGCGCCACCGGCACCGCCCTGCATGAGGACCGGGTGCTGGTCCGGCGCGACCGGCGCGCGAAAAATTTCCGCGACGGCGACCAGGAAACCGGCGAGGTCGTGCGCGTCCTCGAACGCAATCGCACCCAGCTCGTCGGCACCCTGCAACAGGGCCGCCAATTCCTCTATGTCATTCCCGATGACCCCCGCATCCCGCACGATGTCTATGTGACCCCCCCTGCCAACCTGGGCCGGCCCGCGCGCCCGGGCGACAAGGTGGTGGTGGAATTGCGCGAATGGGAGTCGCGCAATACGAATCCCGAGGGCGAAATCGTGGAAATCCTCGGCACCCCGGACACCGAGGGAGTGGACATGCTCTGCGTGCTGCGCCAGTATAATTTGCCCCTGCACTTTCCCAAGGCCGTGCTGGCCGAGGCCCTGGCCGTCGGTTCCACCGTGGCCCCCGCCGACCTCGCGGGCCGGCTGGATTGCCGCAGCCACCAGGTCGTCACCATTGACCCCGACGATGCGAAGGATTTTGACGACGCCATCGGTCTGGAGCGTGTGTCCCCCGAACAATGGCGGCTGTGGGTGCATATTGCGGACGTCTCGAATTACGTCCGGCCCGGCACGGAACTGGACACCGAGGCGCGCAAGCGCGGCAACTCCACCTACCTCGTGGACCGCGTCATCCCCATGCTCCCCGAGGCGCTGAGCAACGAACTGTGTTCGCTCAAGCCGGACGTGGACCGGCTGACGAAATGTGTGGAGTTTCTCATCGCGCAGGACGGGCGCGTGTTGGGCGCGAAGTTTCATTCCGCCGTCATCCATTCCCAACGCCGCCTCGCCTACCCGCAGGTGCTGGCCATCCTGCAGCGCCCCCCGGCGGATGACCCGATTGAGCAAATGCTCCACCAGGCCCATGAACTCGCGCAAAAGATCCGCCGCCTCCGTTTCAGGGCCGGCTCGCTCGAACTCGATTTCCCGGAAACCAAAATCCGGCTGGATGAACAGGGGAAAATCCTGCGCATCGAGAAAACCGAAAACGACGTTTCCCACCAGTTGATCGAGGAATTCATGCTCCTCGCGAACGAGGCCGTCGCCGCTCATTTGATGACCCGGCGCATCCCCGCGATTTACCGCATCCACGAGGAACCGGACGCGCGCCGGCTGGAGGATTACCGGCGGGAAGTGCTGGCCCATCAGATTCCATGCGGCAACCTCCGGCAGTCCGCCGAGGTGCAAAAACTGCTGCGCAAGCTCGGCACCCTGCCCATCGGCCCCGCGCTGAAGATCGGCTTTCTCAAATCCCTCATGCGCGCCCGTTACGCCGTGGAGCCCCTGGGCCATTACGGACTGGCCAAAAAGAAATACACCCACTTCACCTCGCCCATCCGCCGCTATGCCGACCTGACCGTCCATCGCGCGTTGTTCGATAAAAAGCCCGCCCCGGCCGCCGCGCTCCAGGAAATTGCCGAACACATTTCCGTGACCGAGCGCAATTCCGCCGATGCCGAGCGCGACAGCAAGGACGTCAAGTTGTTCGCCTTCCTCAAGGCGCAGCTTGAAACCGGCGCGCCGCAGCCCTATCCCGCGCTCGTCACCGACGTGCGGAACATCGGCTTCTTCGTGGATGTGACCGGCCTGGCCATGAGCGGCCTCGTGCCGTTGTCGCTGATGGAGGACGATTTTTACGTGTTCGACGAAGGCCGCCGCCAGTTGGTGGGCCGCCGCACCCGCCGGATGATTCAGTTGGGGGACAAGCTGACCGTCCAGGTGGCGCGGGTGGACACGTTCAAGAAACAGGTGGACTTCCGGCTGGTGGGTGAAGCCCGCAAATTACAACGAGCAGGGCAAACTTCCCGCCCGTCCGGGGCCGAACGCAAATTCTCCGCCCCGCGTCCGTCCGGACCCAGGTCATTTGACCGGCGTCCATCGTCCGCGCGATCCTTCGGCCAGCGTCCCCCGGCCGGACGCCCGGATTCGCAGGGCCCGCAGGGGGCGCGCCCGTTCAACCGGCGTCCGGCGCGTTCCGACGCAAAACGTTCGGGAACCCCGCGGCCCTTCGACCAGCGGCGGCCGGCGCCCCGGCCGTTCAATCAGCGCCCTTCCACAGAGCGACCGGATTCGAAACAGCCCCCGGCTTCACGGCCCTTCAACCAGCGTTCTCGTCCCGCGCGCCCGAACGAGAACCGTCCGTCCGCCCCGCGCCCGGAACCGGCGCCGCCTCAGGATTCGGGCCGGCCCATCCTCCGTTCCTCCGCATCCCAACTGCCGGTCAGCCAGCGGCCCTTGATCAAAACCAGCGGCCACCACTTTTTCAAGCCCCGGCGGCGTTGAGCCCGGATCGAAACTCATGCAGGGCGGTGTGTACGGCCGTGACCAGCGCCCGGATCCGTGCTTCCAGCGCAAAATCGGAGGGTGATTCAAGGGTGTAGATCAACGGCGCTTTGTGTTGCAGCAGCCAGAACGCCTCCGGCCACAAGGGCCGGCTCGCGGGGTCCGCGTTGGGGTTGATGATCCCGCCCCTGGCCTCGCGGCCCTCGATCATCGGTGAGGGATCAATTGGACAAACCGCCGCCACCGCCCTGACCATCGGGGCGGCCAGGGACGGACGGGAACTGGGATTCAGCTCGTACAGGTAAAATCCGTGGGCTTCCCAGTCTTCGTGCAGGCAAAACGCCGCGTCAAAGCGCGGCTGCCGCTCCAGCCAGCCGATGTGCGCGGCCACTTCACCCGTTTCCGAATAACGGTAATCCCGGTTCAAATCCTTGAGGTACTCATTCTCCCGCGAATTAAAGAAGAACCCCGTCGGATTCAGGCAGGGACAGATCCAGTAATCCAGCCGGTCCGGCCACTCACCGGCTTGCAGCATTTGCAGCACCGCCAGCGGCCCGGCCGGTTCATCTCCGTGAATTCCGGCGGAAAGATAAATCCGGCCCAGCGGCTGCGGGACCGTTTTGCGCAGCGCAAACATTTCAAAACCGCCCGCCCGGTAAAACAATTCTGAGCGCCACCCGCGGGCCAGCGCCGCCGCTTTCAAATCCCGCAGCACGGCCTCAACCTCAATGGTCTCGCCGAAATAGCCGCCGTGATTTTTGCCCAGTCGCTGCATCCCGTGATTTTTCCCGCAAAGCCCCCGGGAGGCAACGCTTTTTGGATGGATTCAACCCATCCTCAGCGCCACCGCGCACTGCTCCGGAGCGCGGCTCTGTGAGCCGCAGCCCGCCAATGGCAGAGGGAGGCCACGGCAGTTTTCAAGCCTGGTCGTGCAAGGTGGACGGTGCGGGTCACAGACCCGCGCTGGGGATGCGCCCGGCCAATCCTCAGCGCAGCCGGCAAAACGCCCTGGGGGACACGCCCAGCGCCGATTTGAAGGCGCGGGAAAAATGGAACGGATCCTCGAAGCCGACCTTTTCCGCGACCTGCTTGACCATCGCGCCCGGTTCCAGCAGCAGTTCGGCGGCCCGGTTCATTTTCAGGCGCATCAGGTATTGATACGGGCTTTGGTGGTTGTAACGTTGAAACAGCCGGCACAGATAAACCCGGTGCAGATGACATTCCCGGGCGATTTGGGCGAGCGTTCTCAGTTCCAAAAAATGAGCCTGGATGTATTGTTGGCAGGCTTCAAACGTCGTGAAGGACAGGTTGCCGGCTCCGGTGACCGGTGACCGGGACTCGGCGATTTTCAGCGCCAGGCATTTGAGCAGTCCCGCGCATAAATCCGGCGCGTAGCGGGAGCCTTTCAAGCCGCTGCGGATCAGTTCGTCAAAGAACACTTGCACTTCCCCAAGCTGAAACACGCGCGAAATCCCGCCCGGAGCCAGGTGGCAGGATTGCAATAACGGCGGCGCCTCCGAGCCGGTGAAGTCCACAAAATATTTGACCAGCGGAGCCGGTCCCGTGGCGGCAATCTCGTGCCGCACCCCGGGGCCGTAGGAGAACAGCACCCCGGGCTGTAATTCGGTGGTCCGCCCGCGCAATTTCACCGTTCCGCGTCCCCGCAGCACAAATTCCAGCGAAAAAAAGGCGAACGTGGTGCGGTGAATCGAATAATCCGGGGTGCATTGTTCGCATCCCCCGCTGACCACCGCCAGCGGAAGGTGCGGCGCGGGATTCAAATCGAGATAAAACCGCCGCGCCGAAATCACCTGCGGCGAAAAAAAATCCGGCGGGACCGGCGGTTCCGTGCTTTTACGTACGGCTTTGCCTTTCATCAAAAAAAGTTTATTACCGGCATGTTTTGGTTTAGTATCTTCATTGCTCGGCGGATTCGTCGAGAGTATTTTAAAAATAATGTTTTTTTAAAAGCTTAACAATGGCATGATTGACAAATAACCGTAACCCATCTGTAACCCATCCATAACTTATGCACGAAACCAACCGACTGATCGAAAAAGACCCCGCCCTCAAAAAAAATGATCTGATTGTCATCACCGGCGCCGGCGGCTTCATTGCCGGCAACCTCGCCCTCTATTTCCAGAAAAAAGGCTTCA
>CAZUBG010000070.1:0-22940 GCA_964618545.1 uncultured Bifidobacteriaceae bacterium
GCCGCACTCCAAAAATGGGCCTGCCTGGCCAACCATCCCCGTCCAGCGCGAGCCGGTGGCGGCGGACATCACCCCGGACGGGAAATATCTGCTGGTGGCCAATCAGCTTCCCGTCGGCCGGTCGGATGTGGATGACGTGGCGGCGGTGGTCAGCGTCATTGACACGGCGGCGGGCCTGGTGGTCAAGGAATTGCGTCTGCCCAGCGGCAGCGAAACCCTGAAAGACCTCAAGGTGTCGCCGGACGGGAAATACGCGGCGGTCACGCATCTCTTCGCCAGTTTCCAACGGGCCACCGCGCAAGTGCGGCAGGGCTGGATGAATGCCAACGCGCTGACGCTGATTGATCTGAACGCCATGAATGTGCGTTACACGCTGCTCTTGGATGAGCCGGAGCGCGGGGCCGCCAATCCCTGGGGATTGGCCTGGTCGGCAGATGGCCAGACTCTGGCCGTGGCGCATGCCGGCACGCATGAGGTCAGTTTGATCAATTTCCCGGCGTTGCTGGCCGGCTTGCCCCCCGTCGCCGGGTCCGGGGATTCGACCTATAGCACGAATGTGGTTCGAAGGCCCGGGGATCTTTCCGGGCGTTCCCTGGGCAAGACAGGCTGGAAGCCTGTGCCACCTTCTCGGAGTCCGGGTTCCGTCAAAAACAGCCCGCCGCCGGTTTTGACGTATCTATCGCAGGGTGGATGAAATTTTCTGGGGCCGCAGGCACCGGAGTGAGGCCTTCCTGACGGTGAATTATCAGATTGACGGGCACTGCCGCCGGTTGCTCGGGGTGGGGCGCAAACGGACGCAGGCCACTTTAAACCGGGGCTTGGATGCCCTGGGCAGCGAAGTGGTCAGCGGCTTGAAGTATGTGTGCAGCGACATGTGGAAGCCGTATTTGAAGGTGTTGGCCCGGCGGGCGGGGCAAGCGTTGCATATTCTGGATCGGTTGCTCATCACGATGCACCTGAATCAGGCGGTGGACGAGATGCGGCGGGCGGAAAGCACCCGGCTCAAAGGCCAACCCCTGGCCCAGCGGCTCAAGAAGATGCGCTGAAACGGGTCGGTTCTTGATGTTTGCATATTGTTTTCTGACCGCGATCGTTGGGGCCGGGGAATGCCTTTCCACCCGCAAGCCTTGACTCCCATTTGATCCGATCCGCCCGGCGTTCACGACCGGACCCTTAGCCGCCATGGCCCGGACAAAATCAACCGGCAAATCGCGCCGCGATCATGCCCCCGTCTACGGCCACCAAGATGCGTGCCATGCGTGAGATTCGTGGACTGCTGTGGTCTTCTCCATCTCTGCGGTCTTTGCGGTTAACCATCCCCGTGTGTTCCCGTTTCCGCTCTTGTCCGCCATGGCCCCGCCCGGCGGGACGGCGGCGGATTCCCGCTCTCCCGCCTTCCGCTGTTGTCTTTTGCATCCGTGTCAATTCGTGAGATTCGTGGGCGCAACCCCCCTCTTTCCTCGGCGTTCTTTGGCGCTGCGGTTACAGCCCGCCGTCCACCTGCCAGCGCCCGGCCGCATTGTCATTTCGGAGGGCCAGATTCCATTTTTTGATCTGAGTCATCTGGCATTTCACAAACCAAGCCGATTCTTTGGCCGACCAAACCGTCTCGTCCACCGTGATCGTCGGCATGTATTTGCCCGCGTCCAGGCCGGTCTTTTGCATCTGTTCGACCTGGCGCTGGGTGTCCGCCACGTCTGATCCGGTCGTGAATTTACCCATCTCGCCCCAGTCCAATCTGGCCTGGGCCTCGAAGTAGGCCTTCACGGTTTCCGCCGGGGTCATCCGGGCATAGACCTCATTGTTGGGCAGGATCTCCGGGGTCGTGACCCACTTCAAATCCTGTTCCAGCCGCAGTTGTTCGTCATAAACCCCGGTGAGCACGCAGCGTTTCGCCGGGTTGGCGTTGGAGACACGGACATTGATGGTCGTGGGCGGCAATTTGACTTCGTACGGGATGAACTGGCCGCCATAGGGCTTGGCCTGGTAGGGTTCACCCACACTGATGATCTCCAGTCCGCCGAGGTATTTTTTGGTGTCCGGCGTGAGGTTCGCCATGAACTTTCCGGCTTCGTCCCAATCCTCCTTCGCGCACGCCTCGAAAAAGGAACGGGCCGCCTCTTTGGGCGTCATGGCCGCATACTTTTGGTTGTCGGGCAGTTTTTGCGGCTTTTGATACCAGGTGATGTTGGCCGGCAGATCCAGGTGAAAAACCGCGGGCTTGATGGATTGATTGTAGTCAACCTGGCTGGTCTCGAAAATCAGCTCGTCTTCCGCACCGCCCAGAAGATAAAACTGGGCGGACACCAGTCGCCGTGTCCGGGCGTCAAAACGATAAACCCGGCGGGTGTCCGAGGTGTCAATGCCCTTGTTTTTGAGATAGTTGTCGTCCGGCAACCCGCACAGGGTCTCGATGGTCACCACGTTGAGCTCCCGGCCATTCGCCCCGAATTCCCTGGCGGTTTCCACTTTCCACCCCTTGGACCGCGCATTCCGCATTTCGTTGGTGATGCCGTGGCTCAGATCGGCCACCTCTTGCAGCCAGTCGGTGTCAAAGGCGCTCCGGGAGGGATGGGGAATTTTAATCCCCAAATTGTTTCCTTTGAAGTAGAGGATGGCGGTTTGGCCATCCATGACCGCCACGCGCCCCGGCTTCTCCACCCGCCATTTCAGCGGATGCCCGAGTTCTTTCCAGATTTCGACCGGCACAAAGTCCGCCTCCGGGGCGATGGAGAGGAAGTTGCTGCCGGGCCAGGCGCGCAACCGGCCCTTCAGATGGAACGTGTTTCGGCCTCCCCAGCCGGACGTCTGGTAATAATGAACCGCCACCGGCGTGGTGAGGGCGGCCAGGGCCAGGGCCGCAACAATAATGGCTTTGGTGGTTTTTGTCATAAAAAGCAATTTCACGGCCAGGCCGCCCTGGGTGGCGGTGGTGCCGGCCGTGGCCGCCCGCGCGGAGGTCGTCAGCAGCGATAACGTCGCAATCACCCCCAGCGTGAAGGCCTTGTCCGGTTTGGTGCGTTCCAGCGCCCCCTCGACAAACGCGAGCACCTGCTCCTGGAGCATGCTTCGCCCCCGCGCCAGCCGCTGCTTGACGGTGTCTTCCGTCAATTCCAGATCCCGCGCCACCGCCGCGATGGACTGGTGTTCCCGATAAAACAAAACCAGCGGCTCCCGGTACAACTCCGGGAGGCGTTCCAGCGAGCGCCAGAGAATCGCCTTCTCCTCCGTGCTGATGGCCTGTTCCGGCGGCAGCGGTTCCCGCGCCGGCCATTCCGCCACCGCCTCCAGCGATTCCGCCGCATAAGCCGGCTCGCGTCCCTGCCGGCGGAATTGCTTGCTGATGAGAAAACGGGTGATGCTGCACAGCCAGGGCCGCAACTTGGCCGGCTCCCGCAAATCCGCCAGATGCTTCCAGGCCGACACGAAAGTCTCCTGGGCGAGATCCTCGCTCTGGCTCACATTGCCCGTGGCGCAATAAGCCAGCGACGCAATCAGCGTTTGATACCGTTCGACAATCCGGCGGAACGCCTCCCGGTTTCCCTTCAGGCTGTCCGCGACCAGCGCGGCATCATTGAATTCCGCTGCGTTCATGGCTTCGCTTGTCATTCTATCACTCAACCAGCACCCGGAACAGGCCGGCAGGTGACAACAAATCTTTCGGTCCGACCCGCAGGGCCGGTCAGAAACGATAAAAAACTTCTGACTGCGCCGGGCAAATTTCCCTGCATGGCGGCGAACATTCCCTGCATTTGCCAGGGCGTATGCCATTATTATCCCAGTCTGAATCATCAGACCCGGCCGGTGCCCATCGGCGGTTCGAGTCAGAACGGGGTCCAGAACGGGAAAAACCCATTAAACACGAAAAGGAACGGTTTGTTTTTTTTGTTGCAGGATCCGGCACCGTTTTGCACACCGCCGAAAACTCCGGGTTCATTTTTAAAAAGGACCGCCCCCGCGCCCGCGGCCTGGTGACGGGCAAGACGGAAAGACCATTTTCCTTCCCACCGTTTTGGAGCCCAACTTGGAAGCGCCGGGGAATCAGCCCTGGCGGAATTCCTGCACGCTGCGCACGAAATCATCCGGCACGCCAAAATCAAAGCGTTCCGCCCCGGTCATTTCCAGGGCGAGACAACCCTCCCGTTCGCGCTGGATTTCCTGGGCGCGCGTGAGTTGAAACTCCCCGTTGTCACGGGTGTTGTTCCGGATCATTTCCTCCAGAATTTCGTAGATGGACGGCGCCAGCAGATGCATCCCGAACCAGCCCAGCCAGGTTTCCGGCGGCAGGCCGTCCACCTGGAGTTTTTCCCGGGCCACGGCGGCGGCCGGCTTTTCCATGATGAGCGAAACGTCAATCAAACGCGGGTTCCCGGCGCGGCGGCGGCCGGCAATCGTGCCGTAGCCTTTCAATTCGGCGGCGCTGATCCGGTTGACGGCGGACACGCTGCGGCCGCCGGAGGCGGCGACCATTTGCGCCAGCTCCAGATACGGGGACAGCGGCCGGCCCCGAAACAAATGGTCCCCCAAACCGAGCAGCACAAATTCCCCGGCGGCAAACGCCTTGGTCTGATAGACCGCATGGCCGTAGCCTTCCTGCTCGTGCTGGACGGCAAAGCTCATGCGCCCGGCAAACCGGCTCATTTGTTCCGCCTCGCGCAAGAGGGCCGGATATTTTTCCAGCCGCTTCAGATAGGCCGGGCCGGGGCCTTTGAGATAGTTGCGCACCAGTTCATCCTCGCCGGGCTGGACGATGATGCAAATCTCCTCGATGCCCGCCGCCTCCAGTTCGAGCAGATGATAATGGAACAGGGCGCGCGCGATGCCGTCCGGCCCCACCACGGGAAACAGTTCCTTTTTCACCGCATGGGAGGCGGGGAAATGCCGGGTGCCCAGGCCGGCGATGGGAATGACCGCTTTGTGAACCTGGGATTTCATGCTTGTGACAAGTGCCAGCCTTGTGCGCCAAAGACGTAGCGCCGGGAGCCGAATTCGATGGCCCCCGGCGAGGTGCCTTCAAAAATATCGGGCATTTCGCCGACCAACCGGGAAAACTCCAGGGCGATTTGCGGAATCTGTTCGTGCAACGCCTCAATTTTTCCAAACACGGCCACCGTGCCGCCCGTGCCGCCGCCGGTGATTTTTGCGCCGTAAAGCCCCTGCTTCGCGCCGCGTTTGCGCACGGCCTCCACCAGAAAATTCACCTCGGGAACGGAAAGCCGGCAATTGTCGCGGTAACTCTCGTGCGCGGCATACATGGCTTCGCCGGCATCCACACAGGCGCCCTCATCGCCGGCGACGGCGGCGCGCAAAGCCGTGATGAAACGCAGCACGCGCTCATTTTCCCCGATGGGATGGCGGGCGGGACCGGCCACCCGGTAGGTGGCGTCAGGTTGAATGGTCGTCACCGGATCGTCGTGTGTCTTGTATTTCGCCAGAAAATCCGAGCCCAGAATGGTTTCCGGCAGGTGCTGCTGGAATTCCGCCTGCCATTCGTCCGTGGAAATTTCGGTGAGATAATTCACGGCGGCGCGGCCGGTGCGGGCGCGGATTTCGTTGATCATTTTTTTGCCCATGAACGCGCCGATGCGCACATTGGCGTAGGGATTGCCGGCCACGGAATGGCGGACCATGGAGTTGATCCCCACAAAACCCGTGTCCGGGGGGATTTCAACTTCGCCGATGATTTGCCCCGGGCGGCAGAGAATGTGGGTGAGTTTGCCGCTGCGTCCGCTGGCCACGGCGATCTGGTCCATGATGCCGCAGGGCGCGCCCACGACGTGGTTTTCGGCCATCTGGCCCAGCCGGGCGAGCCGGGCGCCGGGCAGTTTCAAGCCGAGATAGGCGTTCAGGCACGACAGGGTGCCGATTTCCACGGCGGCGGAACTGCCGATGCCCACGTTCATGGGAACCCCGCTCAACAACAAAAAGCTGAATCCAAACGGCAGGTTGATGGATTCCTCCTTCAACAGGGTGAAAATGCTGCCGCCGATGTAGGCCGCCCAGGAGACCAGCGGATTGGCCTGGCATAATTCGCGGATTTGGGCGTAGTCGCCCACGGAATCACCCGCGGTCAGGTAATCCAACGGGATGCGTGTTTCGACCGGCAGGGACCGGCGCCCCACCTGCATGGTGCGAATGCGCATCGTGCGATCCGTGCGGGGTTGCAGGGCCATCAACATGCCCCCGCCCAGCACGCCCTCGCAGACGTTCGCGCCGGAATAGTCCGCAATGCCGCCCATGACATCCAGGCGGGCCGGCACACGCGCCACCCAGACTTCGCCACTGTTGAAAAAGCCGGCAAACCCGGTGGGATCGCTGTTGGGCTTGCGCAGGAGCTGTTCAAAAGCCAAAACTTCGGGCGGCAGGGGTTGGTGTTTCATGATTAACAGGGGTGTGCTTTATGTTTTTGATCTGAGATTAAATCACATTGTCAGTGGAAAAATCAATCCGTTGATGACGGGGATGGCGCATGGTTCAGTGGTGGTGGTGCCGGAAAATCCGGCTGCGATTGACGAACAGATAGCAGACAATGACCACATTGACCGCCAGCACGACCAACATGCCCAGTTCCGGGTGCCGGAACAGTTCGGCCCGGGGCCGGAGGGGCACTTCCCCCACATGGAGACGCAGCAGCTCGTAAATTTCAATGGGAATGAAGAAGGCGGATTCGCCAATGGCCAGCCAGACCGCCCAGCGCGCGCGAAAGGCCAGTCCCAAGCCACCCCCCAGGAGAATCAATCCAAACAACAGGGTGCCGAGTTCCACGGCATGGACATTGGTGGGGGTGACGTTGCCCAGCCATTCACCGATGCGCTGGAAGAATTTGTGTTCCGGGTCGAAATGCACCCAGCGCAAAAACTGATCAAACGCATCCCCCAGGTTCTTCCCCTTCAACGCGAAGATGCCCAGGGACGTCAGCAGCAGCAGCGAGCCTTTGACCAGTTTGATGGTGACGATGAAATACAGCGTCGGCGCGCGCTTGGGCTTGTCCCGGGGGGATGTTGGGGAGGACGACATCAGCGGATTTTGGGCAGCAACCAGTTCAACAATTCACTGATGGGCAGGCGTTCCTGCCGGCCGTCATCGCGGTGACGCAGGGTGACGGTGTTCAGCAACTCCGGCTTTTCGCCGAGGGTCTCAAAATCAATCGTCACACAGTACGGCGTGCCGGCTTCGTCCTGACGGGCGTAGCGCCGGCCAATCGAGCCGCCGTCATCGTAATAAACGTTCATCCAGGGACGCAACAGGTCGCGGACCTCCAACGCCTTTTTCACCAGCTCCGGCTTGTTCTTCAGCAGGGGCAGCACCCCGACTTTGACCGGGGCCACCCGGGGATGAAATTTCATGATCACCCCGGTTTCGGTTTTGCCTTTTTCGTCCGTCTTGCTCGTTTCCGTATAGGCATTGGCGATCAGGGCGAGGATTAGACGGTCCACCCCGGCGCTGGGTTCAATCACATGCGGAATATATTGTCCCTTGGCCAGACCATTGGCGTCGTCGGTGGCCTGTTTGGCGGCGGCCTCGGGGGCGACGCCGGATTTTTCCAGGTAACGCTTGCGGTTGTCGTAGTAGTGGCGCCAGAGGGCGTCCGCTTTTTCCTTGGGCAGTTTGCCCCAGGCGGCGCGGAGTTCATCGTCAAACACGCCCATGGACTTGCCGGAGAAGCGGGCGTGCTGGCTCAAATCAAAATCGCTGCGGGCGGCGATGCCCTCGAGTTCCTCGCCTTTGAGCTCGCCTTTTTCATCGCGTTTGCTGAAGGGGAATTTGAACAAAATGTCCACGCAGGCGCGGGCATAATGCGCCAATTCCTCGGGGGTCTGCCGGTGAAAGCCCAGGGTGGAACGGTCCAGTCCGATGCCTTCATAAAAGCGCACGCGCTCCTCGACCCAGTATTGATGCCAGGCCTGCCAGCCCCAGTTGGGCTGCGGTTCGCCGGGATGCCCGGTGGTGGGCACCGTCGCCACGGAACCGTGAATGGCCTCAATGGCCTCGTCGGGCTTGATGAAATACTCGAGTTCCATCTGCTCAAATTCCCGGGAGCGGAAGGTGTAATTGCGCGGGGTGACTTCGTTGCGAAACGCCTTGCCCATCTGGGCGATGCCAAAGGGAACCTTCTGCCGGGAGGTTTCCAGGACGTTTTTGAACTGGGCGAAGATGGCCTGGGCGGTTTCCGGGCGGAGATAGGCGATGGAGGAATCGTCCTGCACGGGGCCGACGAAGGTTTGAAACATCAGGTTGAAGGCGCGGGGCTCGGTCTTCTCGCCGTGACATTCCCGGACGCATTTGCTGGGCTTTTGCGGGCAGGGGATTTCATCAGTCTGATCGGCGCGAAAACGGCCCTTGCAGGTTTTGCAATCCACCATCGGGTCGGCGAAGGTGGCGGCGTGGCCGCTGGCCTCCCAGATGCGGGGGTGCATGATGATGGTGGCGTCCAGGCCCACGACGTCATCGCGGAGTCGGGTCATGACGCGCCACCAGTAATCCTTGATGTTGCGCTTGAGTTCGGCGCCCAGGGGGCCGTAATCCCAAAAGCCGTTGATGCCGCCGTAAATTTCGGAGGACTGAAATATGAACCCACGCCGCTTGCAGAGCGACACGATTTTTTCCATCTGCACATTTTGTTCAGCCATATATTGGTTCCGCCAGTGTTTGCCAACCTTCCGGTCATGTCAAGATGAGGTCGTCATTCCCAAAAGGGGGCGGAAAGGCGGAGGGGGCGGTTCGTTTTGAAAGTTAACCGGTTGGGGGGGGGTGGAGAACGTAAAAAAACCGTGCCAAATCCTGCTGCAAAAAATCAACCGGTTTTTTGCGCGTCTTGTGGAGTTTTTCCGTTTGGGACCCCGGTCTGACTTGAAGCGCCGAGGCGCACCGTCCCTCAGTCTGACAATTCAGACTCGGATCAGATTGGCAGAAACCGCTGCAAAAGCAAGGAATATTCGCCAAAACCCAGGGAAATTTGAACCACCCTGACGAAGGAGGACGGGAAGTTTGAAACTAAACATATACGAAAGCGACCCGCCCGCGTCCGCTCACCCGGCCCGCTGCGGGCCTTTGCCCCGGGTCAATTCCTTGAAGCGTTTTCCAAACGCTTCACGTCGCGAACGAAAACGGGGCGTTGGGCTGCACAAGCTCAACGGAACTCCTGGGTTGGGCCAGGGGCCGGCCATTGAAAAAATCAATGTCGCCGCATAAACTATCAATTACCTTGCCGGCCGGGAGGGTCGTATCATGGCGGGCATGAAGATAAATCCACGCAACATTCCCCTGCTTGCCCTGCTGGTGCTCTGGCTGCCCGCAGTCACCTTGATGGCGGCCGAGACGGTCACGGTTTCAGATCTGGCGGGCCAATGGCGGGGGAAGAGTCGTTTCACCGGGATCAGTTATGAGGAGGCCGCGCAAAAGAAGGTGGCGGTCCAAAACGTTGAGCTGGTGTGGCAGATTGCCGCGGATGGAACAGTGACGGGGCGGGTGGGCGGGGCGGAACTGAGCGAGTGCAGAGTGGCGGAAAACCGCGGCTGGCTGGGGCGGCTGCTGCATGTGAAGACGGACTTCATCATTCGCGGGCAGGTGGTCGGGGCGGCCGCGCCCGGCTCCGACAGCGGAACCCATGCGATCAACGCCCCGTTTAATGTGGACGGTTCCCGGATGACCGGCACCCTGTTTGTGGTCTATCCATACAAATATCCGTATCCCTTTCTCAGTCTGCACTTGAGCCGTTGATGCCGCCACCGGTCCGGCAGGGCGGGGTTCGCGGCTTGAAATGAGCGACCGCAGGTAAATGAGCGACCGCAGGTGTGTCTTGGCACCATGAGTTCCGTCCAACAGATTGAATCGGCGGTGGCCCGGCTCTCCCCCGAAGAGCTTGCGGCCTTTCGCGGTTGGTTTGCCGATTTTGACGCGGAGGCCTGGGACCGGCAGTTTGAAAAGGACGCCGCCACCGGTCCGGTAGCACCCCGAGCCGGGGACGGGGACAAGCGGCTCTTGCCACCGTGGCTTTTGAAGTGGTGGGTGAAACCGGGCATCTTGCGCGGATGCACCCCCGGTTTCCCGGCCGGCTGGATCGCCGACTTCCCAATCGGCGGGCCTGTCCGTGGGACGGGCCCGCCGGGTTGGCGAACGGTCTGCGGGTTGGGAAACCCGCGATACGGCAGACTGAGAAGTCTGCGGTACGAAAATAACCGCCTGGTTGGCGCCGTCGGATTTAAAAACCATGAAATGCCGATAAGGTGCAGGACTGGTCGCCGCACTCCCAAATGGCCTTCGGCCCGAAAACCGGCGACCCCTTCGGGAGGCACTGTGGCAACGGCCGGGGGCGATATTCGGGTTGCTTTTATCCGGGCGATGGCGGTTAATGGGCTGGTCATGAGTTCAGGGCAAATTGCCGGCCATTAACCGAATCAATGGCCCGATCCACAATTTTATGAAACCCAAAACCTTGATCATTTGCGTCGCCTTGGCTGCCACCTTGCTTCCGGTCATTGCCGGGGAGCCACCCACCTCCGCCGAGCAGTTGTTAAGCCGGTTTGAATCAGCCATCAAAACCAAGGATACCAATGCGTTGGTCGCCTTGGTCAATTGTCAAGGGGTCTCCGACCAAATGAAAAGCCTGGCTCTGCCGATGGTTGCGGATATTGCCAACCATGAAATCGCGGCGGTGACACTGGCGCCGCTCCCTGAAACGTTTCAATTGACGAATGAGGCCAATGGCATCCGATATCGCCCCAATGTCTCACCCATTGGCCTTATTAACGTGGTTTTTGTCAAAGAAGCTGATTCTGCGGCGTCCATGCAAATCCCCTATGGCAGCCGTGGCGGTGCGTTTTGGATTGCCGGCACCATCGAGGAAAAGCTTTCCGGCCCAAGCCGCGACCAGATCGAGGCGAAGGCGAAATTCGAGGAGGCAAAGGCATCCATTGAAGCCCATCCTGAACTCGCGGTTCGGAAGAATGAGTATGGCCAGACGCCCTTAATCCAAGCGGCCTCCAGTGGTGACAAAGACCTGGTGGCTTGGTTGCTGGACCGCGGGGTGGATGTCAACGACCGGGATAATGCCGGGCGAACCGCACTGCATTGGGCGGTGGATGTCGGGCGCGCAGAAATACTGGAGTTGTTGCTGGAAAAAAGGGCGGAGGTAAATGCGAGGAACGGTGCCGGTTGGACGCCCTTGCACGAGGCGGCGGCCTTCGGCAAGGCTGATGCGGCGGCGTTGCTGCTGGCCAATCAAGCCGACGTTAATGCCCGGGCCAACGACGGCAAAACACCGCTGCATTTGGCCGCCTTTTATGGATTCAGGGACGTTGCCATTTTACTGCTCACCCACAAGGCTGATATCAATGCCAAAGATGCCAACAGCCAGACGCCGTTGGGGGCGGCATTCGATACCAACTCGCTGCCAAAATATTTGGCGGTCACCGCCGTCCCGGGTAAAAAACAAGTGGCCGATTTGCTTCGTGAAAAAGGCGGTAAAGAATGAACTGTGAAAGCCACGGGGTCACCCGCAGGGCGAATGTCACCCGGGGGCTGGTTTTTGAATCGCCGGGCCGGTTTGGTCGGAGCGTCCTGACCACTTCGGCTCCTGCCTTCCACCGGATGGGCCCTTGCCAACACTATTTTCTGCTGGAGGCTGATTTTCCGTGGGCGTCCAGGCCCTCGAGTTCGGCGAATTTCTGGACGGCGGGCAGCGCCTTTTTCAGGGCGGCGCGGTTGTATTCCACCACGCTGGTGCGGCGTTGGAACTGGTCCACGGTCAGGCCGGCAAAGGAGGCGCCGGCCCCGCCGGTGGGCAGGGTGTGACTCGGGCCGGCCACATAATCGCCCAATACGGTGGGCGACCAGGGGCCGAGGAAGATGGCCCCGGCGGTCAAAATGGCCTCGGAGACCCGGCGCGGATGGCGGGTCATCACTTCGCAGTGTTCGGGGGCGAGCTGGTTGGCCAGGGCCACGCCGTCGGCGAGGCTCGCCACCTGGATGAGCCAACCGTTCTGGTCGAGCGCGCGCTTGACGAAATCGCGCCGGGCCAGTTTGGGCAGTTGGCGGGCGATTTCCTTTTCCACGGCCTTGAGGATTTTCCCGGAAGTGGTGACCAGCCAGACGCGTTCGTGGCCGGAACCGTGCTCGGCCTGGGCGAGCAGGTCGGCGGCGGCGAACTTGGGGTTGGCGGTGTCATCGGCGAGCACGAGCACTTCGCTGGGGCCGGGGAGCAAGTCAATGGCGACATGGCCGACAAGCAGGCGCTTGGCGGCCACGACATAGGCGTTGCCGGGTCCGAAGATTTTGGCCACGCGGGGGATGGCGGGAGTGCCGTACGCCAGCGCGGCCATCGCCTGGGCGCCGCCGACGCGGTAAATCTCCGTGGCTCCCGCCGTGAGGGCGGCGAACAGCAGGGCGGGATTGATGCCGCCCTCCTTGCCGCACGGGGTGCAAACCACAATTTCCCGGCAGCCGGCGACCTTCGCCAGGGTGATGGTCATCAGCGCGGTGGAAACCAGCGGGGCGGTGCCGCCCGGGATGTACACGCCCACGCGTTGAAAGGGGTCGAACTTTTCGCCCACGGACGCGCCGTGGGAGTTTTTGGTCTGCCAGTTGCGGCGCAGGGATTTGCGGGCGAAGGCGGCGATGTTTTTTTCCGCCCCGGCCACGGCGGCCCGCAGGGGTTCATCGGCTTTGACGGAGGCGGCGAGCACTTCGGCCCGGGTGATGGCCAACTGGGCGGCGGTCAGTTTGGCGCCGTCGAATTTTTCAGTGAATTCGAGCACGGCCGCATCGCGGCGCAGGAAGACCTCGTGGAGGATGGCGCGGGTGCGTTCCTCGATGCCGGTGTCGAACAGGCTGGAGGCGGCGGTGACTTCACCCAGCTTTTTGGAAAAATTCGCGTCAGTGCAACGGATGATCTTCATGGGTGCAGGCTAGGGGAATTGGGCGAAAAAGTCAAAACGCGCGCGCGGGGGCGCGGCGGCAAAAATTCAAAAGCCAATTTTCAAAATCCAGGTTTTGATGCTTGAGGTTTGAACTTTCCGTGAATTTTGGCCCTTTGGATTTTGAATTTTCCATGGCCCGCGTTTATCCTCGGGCCATGGCGACTGGAACCCATAATCCCATTATCGCGGCCCTGGATGTGCCGACGGCCGAACAGGCGTTGACACTGGCGGCCACCCTCGCCCCGGCGGTCGGGGCGTTCAAAATCGGCGGCGAACTGTTCACCGCCGCCGGACCGGACATCGTCCGCCGCGTGCGCGACACGGGGGCGGCGGTGTTCCTGGACCTGAAATTTCATGACATTCCCAACACCGTCGCCAAGTCGGTGGCCAGCGCCCTCCGGTTGGACGTGCAGATGCTCACCATCCATACTAGTGGTGGGGCGGAAATGATGCGGGCGGCGGAAAAATC
Source organism: uncultured Bifidobacteriaceae bacterium (assembly GCA_964618545.1). GTDB lineage: Bacteria > Verrucomicrobiota > Verrucomicrobiia > Limisphaerales > UBA11358 > UBA11358. Next base: position 13,387 of record CAZUBG010000070.1, read on the forward strand.
CGCCGTGGCCACGGCGCAGCAACTGGGCCGGCCCGTGCCGCTCGTGCTGGGGGTGACGGTGCTGACCAGCTCGGACGCGGCGACGCTGGCGGAAATCGGCTGCGAGCCGGACCCGGCTGGCCAGGTCACGCGGCTGGCGCGGCTGGCGGTCAGCGCCGGGTTGCGGGGCCTGGTCTGTTCGCCGTTGGAAATTGTCACGCTGCGCGGTTTCTTGCCGGCGCACGTCCAATTGGTCACGCCGGGCATCCGCACCGGCGCGGAAAAGGCCGACGACCAAAAGCGCACGCTGACCCCGCGCGAAGCCATGGCGGCCGGCGCCAACTGGCTGGTGATTGGCCGCCCGATTTACGCGGCGGAGAATCCCCGGGCGGCGGCGGAGAAGATTTTGGCATCGCTGGGGTGACGGGGGAAAATCCAAAGGCCAAAAAAATCAAAAACTCGGTCAGGTGCGACATCCTCTGAAAGTCGCGGTCCCTTCGGGACAACGGGGTCTGGTCGTGCGTTTTCGTCCCGCAGGGACCACGGAAATTAGCCAGCTACGCAGTGGCTGGTAACGGGGGCATTCAAAAATCAACGCGTCCCGCCAGGGACGCTGGAAAGTGCCAGCTGGTCCTGCGCCCGCATTGGGGTGGTATGTGTGGCGGCTTCATGAACGGAGTTTGCGCGGGCGTTTTTTCAGCTTCCTCGAAGTTGTGAATGGGGAAAACCTCCGAACATCCGGTTCCTGGTCGCGGAGCAACGCCTGACGTCCCCCCATTTTCCCGCCGGTATGCGATGTTTTTGGCTGGATTCAAGCAACAACAAAAGGGTCATCGGTCACTCACCTCCGCATAGGCCAGACACGCGCGGATGTCCTCCTCGGTCAAATCCGGGAAATCATCCACCATTTCGGACCAACTCATCCCCGACGCAAGCCAGCCCAGAACGTCACCCACCGTAATGCGCAAACCACGCACACACGGCTTGCCCCCACGCTGGCCGGGTTCGACGGTGATGAGTTTCCGATAATCCATATCTGATTCCAAACTAACGCAACCCAAGCGCCTTGCAAAGGCCGGAAATCATCCTTGGCCCGGCGAGTCAAAACTTTCCCGGCCTCAGGTTGTAAAACTCCACACAAACCGTTGCGCCCTCTGAATCTTTCATGGCGATTTGATTGTGGGTCACCGTTGCGCTCCTTAAACTTCCTTCGGTGAATTCCGCCACCCATTGGCAGCCCGTCGCATCATGCCATTCGAGGGAAACGGCCAGTTCAGAATCTTCACCCCCCAACCCCAAAACAGTTCGTTGCTCGACGGGAAAACCTGAATCAATGAACAGCAAGCTCGAATCCGTCAGCACCTGCAAGACGCGTTCTTGCTGGTTAAGCGGTTGTTTGTTCATAATTTGCATCCTGATAATTCGGGCCACATCCTTCAAGCGCAGCCTCAAGATCTGTCAAAAACCGGGGGTTCAGCCAGCAACCGACTCAGAGCGGGAATTTCCCGGGCAGGCGATTCCAAGGCTGCATTGAGCACCCGCCAATGTTCCTCTGGCAGGACAATGCGCGTTTGCTTCGTTACCCGCGGCAGTCCTGCAAGAATCTCAGCCTGACTCATGCCGGGAATTTAACCCGGATGCGGCTCCTCCGCAAGCCGGCTTGAAGGTTGGCCATTTCCAAATAATTCCTGTGCGATGCCTGTGGGGAATCTGTTGAAACACCCGGCGTTCCTTGAGTTTTCAACCGGCCTTCAGCTCACCCCCGCAATCCGGTAATCCTGCTTGTGCCCGGGCAGCCGCAGCCGGTCCCCGGCCTTTTTGCCTTTCAATTGTTCGCCCAGCGGGGATTGCAGGGTGATGACCATGACTTCGCGGCGGTCCTGGACCACTTCCGTGCCGCCGGCGCAGGGGCCGATGAAATACACGCTGCCGGCGCCGTCCTGCTCCAGTTCCACCACCGCGCCGGTCTGGATGGGGTCGGCGGCGGTGAACGGGCGGACCTTCAGATCCTCGTAGGCCTTGATGGCGGATTCCAGTTCCGCCGCCTGCTTGGACTGGCCGCGCGCGAGATAGGAGGCCTCCAGGCCCCGCGTGTCATATTTGCTTTCCGCCTTGTTCTGCTCGTGCGTGGCCTCCGTGCGCGAGAATTGCGCCGCCCGGTAATACACCGCCAGCTCGGCGGTCAACCGTTCGATAATCTTCTTGATCAAGGTGCGTTTGTTCATGGCCACGCGCGGAAGTTTGCACCGGACGCGCCGGGGAAGCAATGCCCGCGTGCGCCCCGGATTGACTTGTCATTCCGCTTTGTTAGCGTGACGGGGTACATGGCAACCAATCGTTTCTCCCGCCTGACGAAAATCCTCGGCGGCACCCAATCCGGCGCGCCCGGCGAAGCGCCCCGGAGGGAGAGTGAACTCTCCCGGTGGGAGCACTTCGCCCATTTCTGGATTCACGTCCGCCAAAACTTTGTCCGCAACCGCTGCCTCATCCGCGCCTCGGCCCTCTCGTTTTCCACCCTGCTGGCCATCATCCCCATGCTGGCCGTGGCCATCAGCGTCACCAGCAGCCTCCTGAAATCCGAGGGCGAAGATCAAATCTACCACGCCATTAACAAGGTGGTTGCCGCCCTGATGCCGCCCGCCACCGTCAGCACCAACCCGCCGGATGCCGGCGCCTTGCCCAAAATCACCGCCGAAACGGCGGCGACCCCGGCCAACCCCGCAACCGTGCTGGTCACCAATCTCGTCGCCACGGCCGTCACCAACGCGGTTGCCGGGACCAATGCCGTCGCCGCCACCACGGATCTGGGCGACGACGCCCGCGTGATCACGGCCCAGAAGGAGGCCGCCAAAAGCATCCATGATTTTGTGCAAAACACCCGGAGCGGCACCCTGGGCATCGTCGGGATGCTGCTGCTGGTCTATGTGGCCATTTCCATGCTGGCGAACATCGAGGCCACCTTTAACGATATCTGGGGCGTGAACCGCGGTCGCAAATGGCTGTGGCGCATCTTTTTGTATTGGGGCGTCCTCACCTTGGGACCGCTGGCCCTGATTTGTGCTTCCAGTCTGGCCGGCAGTTCGCATCTGGACGCCGCGCATCACCTTATCAGCCGCACCCCGTTCATTGGCCGGCTGGGGTTTGAGCTGCTCCCCCTGCTCATTGTGTGGCTCGTGTTCACCCTTATTTATCTGACCGTGCCCAACACGAAAGTCTATTTTGGTTCCGCGCTGGTGGGCGGAGTCGTGGCGGGCTCGCTGTGGCAACTGAACAATTTTCTCGGCTACCTGTACGTGTCCCGGGTGATCACGGACAGCAAAATTTACGGCAGCCTCGGCCTGGTGCCCGTGTTCATGGCCGGGCTCTACTGTTCCTGGGTTGTTTTGCTGTTCGGCGTGCAGGTGTCCTGCGCCTTCCAGAACCGCAAATCCTACATCCAGGAAAAATTCGCGGAAAATGTGAACCAGCGCGGCCGGGAGTTCATCGCCCTGCGCCTGATGACCTGTCTGGGCCTGCGTTTCCAAAACGGCCTGCCCGCCGCCAGCACCCCGCAAATCGCCGCCGAGCTCGGCGTTTCCCCCCGGCTCACCCAGGAAATCACCCAGCCTCTGCTGGCCGCGCACCTGATCGCCGAGGTGTCCGGGACCGAGCCGGCCTATCTGCCCGCCCGTCCGCTGGAGGCCATCAACGCCCACCAAGTGCTGCTCGCCCTGCGCTCGGTCAACCAGCCGGTGGTCTTCACCCGCGAGGAACCCGTGCGCGACGAAATTTACGGCGAGTTTGCGCGCATCGAGGAAGCCGAGCGCGTGGCGGCGGCCGCCGTCACCCTGCAGGCGCTCGTCAACCGCGCCCGTTCCCGAATGGAACGCCCCGCCCTCAGCCGGCCGGGCCCCGTCCGCGCACTGGCCGAATTCACGGCCACGGTCGCTGAACCGGCCGGCCGGCCGGAAACCGGCGCCCTGGAGATCGAATCCGCGCCCGTCACCGTGGCGCCGGACCCCGTCGCGAAAGCCGGACGGGAAACCGGGGCGGCGGATGCTGTTCCAGCCAAACCGGTCCGCGGATTCGCCGGGCCCGGGGAGGACTATGATTTCCCATTGTGAGGCCCCTGAGGGCCCGCCTCGTTACCTAGTAACGAAAAATGAGGTGTTCTTGGTTTGTTCCTTGACACTGCATAAGTCGTTCATAATCAGCGGGTTGTGCGTCTTGTCAAGTCAAATGCCGGCCCGGGCACGTTACTAGGTAACGAAATGTTCCGGTTTTTTATTTTTTCCCGCGCATGTTCCGGCCCCCCCTCGCGAACCCACTTCCGGCTTGAAATTCCCCGCTGATTTCCCATCATCGCCCCATGACAAATGCGACCAGCACCCCCGTCTTGAAACTCGATCTGCCCGGAGTCACCAAAGTCCGCAGCGGCAAGGTCCGCGAAGTCTTTGACCTTGGCGACCGCTTCCTGCTCGTGGCCAGCGACCGCCTGTCGGCCTTCGACGTCATTCTGCCCAACGGCATCCCGCGCAAAGGCGAAGTGCTCACCCAGCTCTCGCACTTCTGGTTCGCCAAGTTCGCCTCCCTGGTCCCCAACCACCTGCTGGCCGGGGCCGACGATCCTTTGCCCGCCCGGCTCCAGCCGTATGGCGCCCAGCTTGCCCGCCGCAGCATGCTCGTGAAAAAGGCCAAACCGCTCGCCATCGAGTGCATTGTGCGCGGCTACCTCTCCGGCTCCGGCTGGAAGGAATATAAAAAATCCCAAACCGTCTGCGGCATCGCCCTGCCCGCCGGCCTCACCGAATCCGCCGAACTGCCCGAACCGATTTTCACGCCCTCCACCAAGGCCGAGGCCGGCCACGACGAAAACATCCCCTTCACCGAAGCCGTGAAGATTGTCGGTGAAGCGCTGGCCACCCAGGCCCGCGACCTGAGCCTGAAAATTTACCGCGCCGGCCGCGACTACGCCCGCGAACGCGGCATCATCATCGCCGACACGAAATTCGAGTTCGGCCTGTTCGAGGGCAAACTCATCCTCATTGATGAAGTGCTCACGCCCGACTCCTCCCGCTTCTGGCCCGCCGGCCAGTACGCCCCCGGCCGGGGCCAGCCCAGCTTCGACAAGCAATTCGTCCGCGACTACCTCGAAACCCTGACGTGGGATAAAACCCCGCCCGGCCCCGAGTTGCCGCCCGAGGTCATCGCTAAAACCTCCGCAAAATATCTGGAGGCCTATGAACGGCTGACCGGCCGGAAATTGTAGCCCTTGGAAAGAACGCCCTGAAAATTTTCGCGCATGGCGCCCCTGAACCGGGATGTTTTCGCAAAGTGGGACAGGCTTCCAGCCTGTCACCGGGGACTGACAAGCTGGAAGCCTGGCTCACTCTCGCAAACCCCGGCCGGGCAGTTCAAGACCCTCATGGCCCCACCTCGGTTGAGGTTCATGGGCAGGGCCTCCGCGTCGCCCGGCGCAGCGCAACATTGGCCGGGCAACTGTTGAGCTTCTGTGCTAACCTGTTCCCATGCAGGCGGAGTCATTGCTTTCAGCCCACCGCGGCGCGCTGGGAAACCCGGCGAACCGTTTCGAGACCCTCCATCTCGAGCGGGATGCCGACTGGAATCCCGACGAGGATCCGCTGCCCCGCACGCAATTTCTCCGCGACCACAGCGCCAGCCTCATCACCTGCAACGACAGTCCCGACCTCGGTTTCAGTGCCGGCGTCAACCCCTATCGCGGCTGCGAGCACGGCTGCATATACTGCTATGCCCGCCAAACCCACGAATACCTGGGCTTTTCCTCCGGCTTGGATTTTGAGAGCAAAATCATGGTGAAGGAAAATGCGCCGCAGCTCTTGCGCGCGGAACTGTCCTCCCCGAAATGGCGGCCGCAAACCATCGTCATGAGCGGCGTGACGGATTGTTATCAACCGGTGGAACGCAAACTCAAACTCACGCGCGGCTGTTTGCAAGTTCTTGCGGAGTTTCGCAATCCCGTTGCAATCATCACAAAAAACTTTTTGGTGACGAGGGACGCGGATCTGCTTGCGGACCTGGCGCGGCGTCAGGCCGCCACCGTTTGGATTTCCCTCACCACGCTCGATCCTGATTTGCGCCGGATCATGGAACCGCGCACCTCACCCGCCGCGGCACGGCTGGCAGCCATCCGCCAGTTGTCGGCGGCCGGTATTCCCGTGAGCGTGAACGTGGCCCCGGTCATTCCGGCGCTGAACGACCACGAAATACCCGCGCTCCTCCAAGCCGCAGCGGAAGCCGGGGCCACGGGAGCCGGCTACGAACTCTTGCGCCTGCCTTACGCCAACGCCGCCCTCTTTGTGCAATGGCTGGAAGCCCGTTTTCCCGACCGGAAGGAAAAGGTGTTGAACCAGTTGCGCTCCCTGCGCGGCGGCCAATTGAACGATTCCCAATGGGGCGTGCGGATGACCGGTCAGGGCCTCTTCGCCGAACAAATTCAGCGCCTCTTCGACGCGGCCCGCCGCAAGGCCGGCATCACCAACGACCAACCCCCGCTCTCGGTCGCCGCCTTCCGCCGCCCTGGCGGCACCCAACTGAATTTTCTTTGAGCCAACTTCAAGGCCACTTTTAGTTCAAATGCTCACCCCCTTGTTCGGCCGTTCCCGGACCGTTCTTTCAAAAAACTTTGCCCCGCTCCGGATTCTGTTTTGGTAAAACCGAAAATGCGAGACTCATTTCCCAAACGATGGGAACCACGCGCCAGGCATTCCCCCTGCGAAGAGCCCGGAGTTGTCGTGCGGCCAAACCCGCCGGCCCCCGGCCGAAGGGCTGAATTCTGACGGTGGAAAGCGTGGCCGGTACGGGTTTACAGCGCCGGGCGATTGGGGTGGCTCGTCGTTCTGCGCCCCTCACGCTGAACACAAAGAATGATCCGGCACGGCACAGTGCCTTTTGCCCGAACCCGGCCATCAGCCAACGGGACGAAGGGTTCTTCATATTTAGTGTTTCCCAGAATACCTTTTGCCTCTGATTAATTTTGCCGCCGAAGGAATGGCGGCCTGTTCAATAACGCACAGGCGGCCCGCCCTCCCCGGACGCGGCGACCTCGAACCCGGCTACAGCGACCGGTTCAGCTCCCTTTCCTAACGACCATCTCTCTTCCGGTGAATCTCCCCCATGATCCGTCGCCGTTCCCAGCGTGATGCGCACTCCCCGGAACCCTGCGACAGCCGGCCGTTGGAACCGTCGTACGACGCTGATTCTGCGGTTGCTTTTCCCTCGCTTGGAATGGAGGGCCGAAATATCCGGTCCCCCCCCGCTTCAGTTTCACTTTTCATGCTTCATCCTTTCCCCTGGCTGACGTGGAACCCAGGCGGTTGCCACGGGTTGGCCGTTTGGTGCTAAAACTCCAACGGTCTCCTTGAGGCCTCGGTTCCCCGCCGGGCCTCGTTATCCGATCCTCGATTTTTGGAAAACCGCGTGGTGCCCATGCCTGTGAAGTTTTAGCATACCGCATGCCACCCGCAGAACCTCCAGTTTGCGGCAAAATTCCCGGAACCGCGTCCGAAAGTGCGTGATTTTCACGCATGTTTGCGTGAAAATCACGCCCGAACCTATGCAGGCGGTGTCATTGATTTCAGCCCACGGCGGCCTCCCGGGCAATCCGGCGATCCGTCGCGAGCTCCCGCATCGGTTGCTTTAACGCTTGTGCAAAAACTCGTCGAAGATTTCCTCCAGTACCTCCGCCATGAGCGCGGGCAGGCGGAGCACACGCAAAAAACCTACGCCGCCCTGCTCGGCAAATTCACTGACTGGGCCGCCACCCAGAATCTCACCGACTGGGCCTCGGTGGAACTGCGGCATCTGATGGAATTCCTCCGCCACGAACGCGCCCGCCCGCTGGCCGATGAACCCGCCGCCTCCACCAAACGCCTCAGCAGCGAGAGCGTCTATCTTGAAATCGCCGCGCTGCGCGCCTTTTACCGCTTTGCGGAAAATGAAAAAAAACTGCCGGCGAACCTTGCGGAAAACCTTTCCCTCCCGCGCCGTTGGAAGCGCCTGCCCAAGTCCCTGTCCCATGATGAAATCAACCGGCTGCTCACCCCGGAAGCGCCGGCCACCCCCGGTAGTCTGTGCGACCAGGCCGTCCTTGAACTCGCCTACGCCTCCGGCCTGCGCCTTGCGGAATTGAAAAATCTGCGCCTGGAACAACTTCATCTGGAGGCCGGCTTTCTCAATGTCATTGGCAAGGGCGACAAGGAGCGCGTCGTGCCTGTCGGGAAAGTCGCCGTGGCCGCCCTCCAACAATACCTTGCAGCCGGTCGGCCCAGGCTCGTCACCCCGAAATCACCGGCGGCGGTTTTTCTGACCCGGCGCGGCACGCCGTTCGCGTCGGTGACGCTGTGGTTGCGCATCAAAAACCGGGTGCGGCGCGCCGGGGTGGAGCGCAACATCACGCCGCACATGCTCCGGCACAGCTTTGCCACCCATCTGCTGGAGCACGGGGCGGATTTGCGCGTCATCCAGGAACTGCTCGGCCACGCCACCATCAGCACCACCGAAGTTTACACCCACGTCACGGGCGGCCGCCTGCGCGAGATTCACCGCAAATTCCATCCCCGGCCTTAGGATTCAAAATTATACACCACCACCTTCTTGCTGGTCCGCTTGAACACCTTTTCCACGAATTCCATGTGCTGCGGATGAATTTGATAGGCCTGTTCCGTCTCCTGGCTGGGAAAAATCAGGTTCAATCCCACCTGATAACTTTGTTCCACCACCGGGCGATTGCTGGGCGCCATCCGCCCGACATGAAAATGCACCACCCCGGGGATGTTTTTGAGATATTGATTCGCCCCGGCCACCAGTTCCGCCGCCGCGTTGGGATTGGCCGGGTCCGTCCAGAAAATCACAATGTGTGAAAACATGCCGCTGATTTTAGGCCGCCGGGCCGGGCAACGCAATTCCCGTCTGCCGCAAACCGGCCGGGGGTGTGTGCCTTGCAAAGGCTGAATGTTGTCGAACGTTTAAAGCAAATCGTATTTCAAGGTGAAATTACGACTTGGATGGCAGTTGATAGGTTGGCTCAGATGGGGGAAAGGACTGCCTGAATCAAAGGTTTGACCGGCCTTGACCTGGGTTGACCCGGAACGGGGGCGGAGCGGAGACTTGTTTGAGGGTAAAGTACGTTGGTTCAAGGTCTTAGCCCGGTGGGTTGGCGTCCGGGGTTCCGGCTGCCCTGCTGTTTTGAAAGGTTGGATTAGGTTTGATCCGGTTTGACCGGGTTTGACCCAACCCAGGGCGAAAAATGGACAATCTCACGTTGGTAAGTCGTTTATCGGCTGATGCTTTGGGCGGACAGGATGGGCTGCCGTATAAGCGAAGCCTGACTTGGTTTGAGGCCCGACGCCGGGTCAGGGGACCCGGCCTGCAGAGCGAGAGCGTTTTGCGAAATTGGCCTGGCGCCTCACCGGACATCTCCCTGCCCAAATAGATTTCATTTTATTTTTTTGCCGAATAGCGTTAATTATCTGAAATTAGCCTTAAAATGATCGGGAATTACCGTTAATTAGCCTTAATTTTTGCGGCCCTCTGCCGAGGCGCCCTACGGGGACTGG
>CAZUBG010000071.1:0-22850 GCA_964618545.1 uncultured Bifidobacteriaceae bacterium
GGCCGCCTTCCTGAACCCGATGAACTCACCCATAAATTTTGCTGACGATGCCAAATTATTTCCGCTTTTGGAATAAAAATACGTAATTCCAAGTAGAACCATCGTTCTTTGTTGTGAAATTGAACCAAAATTATTGCATCACCTTGCGGGCTAAGAGACAGGGCTATTTGCGTGGCGGTCTTCTAGCCTCAGAAGCGCCAAACGAACGAACACTTTATTGAACTATTCAGCAAATCATCGAAAACAATTCAACTTCGCACTGGAAAATCCTAACCAAACAACCAACATGAACCCGTCCAATTCAACCAATACTCTGGGTCTGTCAAACAGGCTCAGGCTTTCGTTTAAAATTCCTTTCCTCGTGTGCCAGATTCTCCTGGCCTGCACCTTGATTTCTCGGGCGGCCAACGTCACGATGACCGCCAGCGATGCGGGGGGCACTTCAAGCTTTGCCGCCGCCGGTCACTGGAGCAATGGTGCCGCGCCTGTAGCTGGCAATTCCTACGATACCGGCAATTTCATCCTGAGAACGACCAACGACATTACGTCGGGAAATAATTACATATTTTTTGGCGGATCATTGTCGGTTGATGCCGGAGGCCGCTTTCTTGGTAAATTTGGCAATAATGGAGCGGCCAATAACGTGTCGGATACTATCACCGTTACCAATCTGATTCTCAATGGCGGCTATATGGACTCTGCCGGGGGCAGTGCCAGCGTGGATAATGAATTCATGATCGTGGCGGGTAACATCACCGTCAATGCCGCCTCTGGTCTTGGGGCGTTGGGCGAGACAACGAGTGCTTTTGAGACGCTCAACATCAATGCGCCCATCAGCGGTTCGGCGGCGTTGGCGGTTTCCGGGTCCACAATCAATGCGGGGGCTGATACCGGTTTGGTTCAATTGAGCGCAGCAAACCCCTACAGTGGCACAATCACGGTTTCAAACGGTGTAATCGCCAACTCGGCGAACGGCCTTTTGCAATTGAACAACCCAAACGCGTTGAGCAACGCCACTCTCAACGTCAATTCCGTGTTGGCCAATCCCGTGTCGTTCGCGTCAGGTATCGGCACGTTCAACGTTGGAGCTTTGACTGGCAAGGCCAGCCTGGCATTGACCGATACGGCAGGGTCCGCGGTGACATTGAGCGTCGGCGGCAATAACTCCAGCGGAATCTACACCGGCGTGCTTACCGATGGTGGCAGTGGTGGCGGTTTGATCAAGGTTGGCTCTGGCACGCTGACGATTGCCGCCACGAACCTTTATTCTGGAGCCACGACGGTCAGCGGCGGCACACTTTCTTTGGGCGGGGCCGGGTCCATAAGCAATTCTTCAAGCATTACCGTGAGCAGTGGAGCAATTTTTGGCGTGCCCTCAAATTTCATTCTGAGCGCCAATCAGAGTTTGCTCGGTAGCGGCACAATCAATGGCTCTGTGAATGCAGCGTCTGGATCAAGCATATATGCGGGTCTGGACGGAACCTACGGCACCAATACCTTTACGACCAACGTGACATTCGCATTTGGCGCCCAAGCCTATTTTGACGTGGGAACCGTATATGATGGTTCAAACGATTTGATGGTTGTCGGTGAAAATCTCGCTCTGAACAGCACGATCTTTGTTCTGACAGCCCCGAGCAGTTCGGCCAACTTGGATACCACGGCTGACTACACGCTCATAAAGGTTGAAGGCAGCATCAGCGGAAGCGTGGCATCAACGCCGATTTGGAACACGCCTCCGCTCAATGCGGCCAATTATTCAGTCGTGCAGAGCGGCAACCTCATCAAGTTGCACTACACGGCTTCCACTCCGCCGACCGGTGCCGGATCAGTCAATCCAAGCACTGTGACTCGCAATCAAACCGCAGTCGTCAGTGTTACGGTCACGAGCAGTAGTCATCCGATCAGCACCGTGACGCTGGATGCAAGCTCCGTTGGCGGATCAACGTCATTGCCGCTCATTGCCGCTGGCGGAGGTGTTTACACCAATACCATTGCAGTTGGCGCGGTTGTTGCTCCTGGCAACCAACCATTGGTGGCCACCATAACCGACAACAGCGGTCTTTCTGGCACTACGCCGAGTTTCACCCTGACGGTTACGGCTTCAACTGAAGTTTGGAGCGGGAGCGGTGCCAACAATAATTGGAGCAGCAATCCAAATTGGACGGGAGGGGCCGCCCCGGGGTTCGTTGGCGACGCGGTGACCTTTGCCGGCACAACACGTCTGGCGCCAAATATGGACGTCAATTACAGCGTCACGGACCTGACCTTTGACGGCACAGCCGGCAATTTTGTCATAGGAACCACTGGAAACGGGTTGATCTTGACGGGAGACGGTGTCAACAATAATTCGGCCAACACAGAAACACTCAATGTGCCGATCACGACCGCAGCGGCGGAGACTTTTAACGCGTCCTCGGGCAATTTGATCATGGGACAAGCCATCACCAATGGCGGATACCTGGTGACCGTCGCTGGCAGCTATAACGCCACAGTCAATGGCGGAATCACCGGCAGCGGTGGTTTGGAATTAGACTCAAGCGGCATTTTAATCTTGAACGGCACCAACTCATTTATTGGCGGAATTGCCATCAACAGCGGCACATTGCAGATTGCCGGCACGGGCTTGTTGGGCGGCGGCGACTATGGCGGCGACATCACCAACCTCAGCGTTTTTGAATACAGCAGTGCGTCTGCGCAGACACTGTCCGGTGTCATTTCGTTTAACGGATTGATCAAGGACGGGTCCGGCACCCTGACGCTCACCGGCGACAACACCTACGATGGCGACACGATCATCAGCAATGGTGTTTTACAGATTGGGGGTGCCGGTTTGCTGCAGGGCGGAACTTATAACGGCAATATTGTTGACAACGGGACTTTTGAATTTAGCAGTTCCTCAGCCCAGAACTTGAGCGGTGCCTTTTCGGGCACCGGAAGCCTGGTGAAAGATGGTACGGGCACGTTGACTAACAACGCTTCCATCTCTCATAGTGGCGCAACCATCGTCACCGGCGGCATACTGGTCTATAATCCAAACACGGTTGCCTATCCAACTATAAACGCGATCTTGGTCAGCAATGCGGTGGTATCGATTAACGCGGGTACTGGTTCATCACTGGCGGTCGGCAATCTGACGTTGAATAATAACTCCGTGGTGAATTTAAACTACGATTTTAGCGGCGGAAATCCAACCGCCGCCGCCATCGGTACATTAACAAACTTTTCCACGCCGGGCAGCAACATCTACGTGGAGATCAGCGGAGAAGGTCCGGAGGTTGGGCAATTCCCGTTGATTTCCCATACCGGCACACTCTTGCCGAACATCAATAATTTCATTTTAAGCGCGCTTCCCCCAGGCGTTACGGCGAATCTGGTCAACAACACTGGTAATGAATCAATTGATCTCCATGTCACCGCCGTCCTTGCCACGACATGGATTCCATTAACCGCAAGCGACTCGGCCGGCACATCCAGCTTCAACGCTGCCGGCCACTGGTCGAACGGCAGCGCTCCGGCCGAGTCAAGCGGCTATTTTACGGAAGCGTTTCTGCTGCGTTCGCCGGCGGATACGAATGCTTACACGTTCGGTGGCGCGGCCTTAAGCGTTGACGCCGGCGGACGATTTCTGATGAAAGGAACCAATGCCCAGGTGATGATTGTCAACAACCTTTACATGAACGGCGGATTGGTTGATTACGCGAACGTAAACAGTGATAACTTCACGGAAACGATCGAGGGCAGTATCTCCCTCAGTTCAGGCGTGACGAGTTATATTGGAGCCTTGGGTTTGACAACCACTACTGCGGAAACGTTGTTCGTCACTGCTCCCATCAGTGGCGAGGGCAACCTTGAGATCGGTGGAACGAACATCAATTCCGGCACAGACATCGGCACTGTCGTTTTGGCAGGCACTAATGACTACACAGGCACTACGACCGTCGCCACCGGGTATTTGCTGGTCAACGGATCGGTCGCCAATTCGCCGGTCACCGTCAACAGCAACGCCAGCCTTGGCGGAACCGGCAGCATCGGGGATAACGTCACGGTTCAGACCGGTGGTCAAGTCGCGCCGGGCATCCCTTCCGTCGGCGCATTGACGCCAACACTCGGCACGCTCACGGCAGGAAACGTGACGCTGGCCGGCACGGCGTTGATAAAGCTCAACCGGACGGCGGCACCCACGAGTGACAAGCTGTCCGCAACCAGCATTGTGGTAAGTCCCGGTGCCACGTTGACCGTGACAAATATTGGTTCAACGAACTTGGTGGCGGGCGATACATTCACTCTTTTTAGTACAAGGGTCAGCGGTTCATTCAGCACAATTATCCTGCCAGCGTTGCCTGGAACCAATGTGTACTGGGCCAACAATCTGGCCATGAACGGAACCATTGCTGTCATGACCGCGCTAACGGTTAATACCAACAGCACCAACATCACCGCAACTGTATCGGGCAGCACGCTGACGTTGGCCTGGCCGGCGGACCATTTGCACTGGCATTTGCAGGTGCAGACCAACTCGTTGTCAAGCGGACTTGGAACAAACTGGTACACGATTCCTGGTTCCGACGGGGTGATTGCAACCAACATCACCATGAATCCGACGAGCGGGGCGGTGTTCTACCGAATGGTTTACCCGTAAGCGGCCACCAAAATTAAAAAATTGCTGTGGAATTGGGATTCCACAGCAGGGTAGCGGGGTGCCGGTTGGGTTCCGGCACCCCGCATGTTTATGAGAAATCACAACGCGCAGGTTTAAATGTTCAAAGCAATCTACCAGCCTCTTTTGGATACACCTGATGCAAACAACCGCCTTTCGAACAGTAATTTTGCAGATGTTTAAACTTAAATTTATTCTTGCCGGCGGACTGGCCGTTGCATTGGGCGTTGGGTCAACTCCGGCAGCTAATGTTTCTCTTATCACCTCTGACACAGACGGCACATCCAGTTTCAATTCAGCCGGGAATTGGAACAACGGTGCGGTCCCGAGTGGGGGCAATGATTATTTCACGAGCGATTTCATCCTGCGCTCCCCGGCCAATGCATCGGTTTCCACATTTTTGGGTGGTTCCTTGAGCATTGATACCGGCGGCCGGTTTTTGATGAAAGGAACCGGCGGGCAGATCATGACGGTTGGCAATCTCGTCATGAGTGGCGGTCTCGCAGATTACGCAAACGTCAATACAGACAGTAACTGGGAAACCATCGCGGGCGGCATCTTGTTGACTTCAGGGACGACCAGTTATTTTGGCGCGCTGTCGGGAATCGGTTCGGAAACCCTGCTGGTAACCGCGCCCATCAGCGGCAGTGGAAGCCTGCAGATCGCAGGAGCCAGCGTGAACGCCGGAGCGGATAATGGAACAGTTATTTTTGCGGGCACGAATGCTTACACGGGCAACACCACGGTGGCCGGTGGAACCCTGCTCATCAACGGCACGCTTGGAAACGCGAACGTCATTGTAACGAACACTGGCGTGCTTGGTGGCATTGGTACGATTACGCCGCGCGCAGCGGGACAAGTTTTTGTTTCGACAAACGGGGTGATTGCTCCGGGGGAAAATTCAATTGGATCGTTGACGATTAACGGCGGGGCCACCGGTGCGGTTGTTTTGAGAATCGGCGCCGGCGCAAATTGCAGTTTCCGGCTGAATGTCGGTTTGCAAAGTGACAGACTGAGTCTGATTAACGGTGTTGCGGGTGACATATTATTTTCGGGCAGCACCGTCGCTTTCACTGACCTTTCCAACAATGCGTTGAGCAACGGTGTTTACACTCTGATTACCTCCGATGTGGGCGGCGCTTATTCAGGACTGACGGTGGACAGCAACAATTACATCACAGCGGGACTGACGATTGGTGCCGGTTTGACCTCATACCCGGGCGCGCGGCTGCAAGTGGTCGGCAACAACATCGTCTTGCAGATAGTGACCAACGTGTTTTTTCCGGCGGTGGAGGTCGCGGTGGATTACTCCGTGGACAAGGGCGCGTCCGCACAAATCGCAAGCGGATTTCTCCACGGCATCAATTCCAACTACCCGTCGCAATATTTGATTGATGGGTTGAAAGTGAACACCATCCGGGGCTCGGACCTGACATATTCTGGTCAATATTTGCCGGGATTATTCTATCCGACAACTCACGACCGGGTGATGCAGGCCGGCGCTCCCTCATTGGTTGTCGGTCTGTATTATGGACACGGCTCCTATTGGCCGGGTGTAAACGGTGATAATTTCTCCGAATGGATAAATGAAGTGACAAACGTATATAATAATGCGTTCACGAATAATTTCCCGGTGTTTGCCTGGATTCCCTGGAATGAGCCGGATGCGCAATGGACGGGCACCAATACAACGGCGGAATATTACGCAGCACATCAAGTGGCCTGCCAGGCCATCAAGGCGCTTAATCCCAACGCGCGCATTGAAGCGCCGGAATGTTCCAGCTTCAACTTCAGTTATCTAACGGCTTTTCTGACCTATTGCCAAAGCAACAACTGTGTGCCGGATGTGATTAGCTGGCATGAACTGGTCGGCAGTCCACCGGACATTGAGGGTCATACGCAGCAGTTGCAAACGTGGTTGCAAACAAATGGAATTGGCGCGCGACCGATGGCGATCACCGAGTATCAGGCCAGCTCGTATGGGAGTTCGGTCAGTTTTAATCCTGCACAAACGACGATTTATATCGCTAAAATGGAGCGCTCGGTCACGAACGGATTGATATATGGAGTGCATTCGGATTGGAATCAAACGGGCACCGATCCAACTTTAAAAGCCAGTTTGGGTGATACGGTAGACGCGGCTTCGTCGTCATTTCCCCGGGGAAGTTGGTGGGTTTACAATGGCTACAAAGACCTGACCGGGCGTCTGGTCCAAACCACTACCACCGGGGCAGCACTCGTGGACGCTGTGGCCGGTGCGGACTGCATAATGAATCGCTCAGTGATCCTGATCGGTAACGCGACGACTTCGGCTCAGACCATCGGGCTGACTCTTACGAATCTCGATCAAGCAAACTTCCTGATCCGTAACAATAAAATTCACGTCCGCATGGAATCCTACGGACCGAACGGAAATGTTTTGAGCCCGACCGTCATGCTTGATGCCGATTCCCCGGTCAACAACAACTCCTTGTCACTCATTCTTCCTGCATTGGGGACGCAATATGGTTGCCGGCTTTACATTTCCTCGGCAACTGTGGACGCACCTTTGACCGTGTATAAAGCCGAGTCTCTGCCGTTCACCACCTCGTTGGGCGATTCGGCCGATGTGGTTGCCCAAGTCGGTGCCAGCGATGCACGCGTGGTGGTGGTATTTGCAAACTCGATTGGGGATCGCATCAATTTTTTCCTCAATGTTCCGGCTACCGGCGTGTACAGTTTGTCGGGCAACTTGCTGGCCGCACCGACGAATGCGATGATTCAACTTTATATTAATGGGCAGGCTTATGGCGGACCTAAAGATGAATACGGGGCTGGCCAAAGTGTTTTCATAACTTCCTTTGGCAATATTGCACTTTTAGCTGGAACCAACACGATGAGTTTTTTCGTAGTGAACACCAACCCTGCGCATGAAAGCGCCAGTTTTGGCGCTGGATTCGACAGTTTTATCCTGACACAGTTGAGCACGCTTCAAACCACTGCCGGTAAATCAACTGATGGCACCAAATTTACACTCACGTTTGATCGTTATGCTGACCCGACGTTGACTTATCAAGTTTGGGCCGCGAACGATCTGCTAACAGCCCCGTGGACGCTCATCTGGAGCAGCACCGGAACGCAAAACAAAGAAGGGACCGTCACCGTTGAAGACACTGAAGTTATTTCGGACCAAGCGAAGCGGTTTTTGCGTCTGAAAATTATGGGACCATAGAGCCGCTATGAAATTAAGCCATTTATTTACAATATCAGCCGTTGCAGGGATTTGCCTCTCGACTCAAGCGTCGCAACTCCAGGTTACTGAGTCGCCTGCGACAGGTGATTTTATTTTGGCCGGTGGCAAGATTCTGCTGACGCTTCTGGTTGAGACCAATAATGACCGCGCCGTGGTCCGTGCGGCGGGTGATTTGGCGGACGACTTTGCGCGGGTGACCGGGACAAAGCCGGAAATTGAAAATAAAGTTTCCCCGGGTGATAAAATTCGGGTCATCATTGGCACGCTGGGACAAAGCCAGGTGGTCGATCAACTTGCCTCTATCGGAAAACTGGCAACGAACGGTGTCAGCGGCCAGTGGGAAGGCTATGTTTTGCAGGTTGTCGAGAATCCGTTGCCGGGTGTTGATCGGGCGCTGATCATCGCCGGCAGCGACCGGCGCGGGACGATCTATGGGATCTATCAACTTTCGGAAATGATCGGAGTCTCCCCTTGGTATTGGTGGGCCGACGTGCCAGTGGCGAAGAAGAACACGCTCGCGTTGCAGGGCGACATTTTGAAGCAAGGTCCGCCCGGCGTGAAGTACCGCGGCATCTTTATCAACGATGAGGATTGGGGATTGACTCCGTGGGCGTCGAAAACGTTCGACCCGCAATTTGGAAACATCGGGCCGAAGACCTACGAAAAAGTTTTCGAGCTGCTGCTTCGCCTGCGGCTGAACTACCTCTGGCCAGCCATGCACGGGTGTAGCACATCCTTTGGCTCCGTGCCGGAAAACGCCAGGCTGGCCGGCGAATATGGAATCGTCGTTGGCTCGTCTCATTGTGAGCCGATGCTTTACAACAACGTGCATTGGAATGAACGAATCCAGGCACGTTGGAATTACACTCTCAACCGGGGCGCAATCCACGGCGTCTGGGAAGAGACGGCCAAGGAGCGCGGCCAGTTTGAGGCCGTCTGGACCCTCGGCATTCGCGGTATTCACGATCAGGGAATGGAAAGTCCCCCCGATGACATGCCGGACAGAATCAATCTGATGGGAGAGGTTTTTCGCGACCAGCGCGAACTGCTGGATCAATATGTCACCAAGCAATGGGGACCGGCCCCGCAGTGTTTTGTGCCCTACAAGGAAGTACTGCCCATTTACGACGCCGGTTTGAAGGTGCCGGACGACGTGACGCTTGTCTGGGTGGATGACAACTTCGGTTATATCCGCCGGTTGAGCAATCTGGAGGAACGCAAACGTTCTGGCGGCGCGGGCGTTTATTGGCACATGTCATATTACGGCGGCCCTCATTCCTACACCTGGATCAACACAACCGCCCCTGCGCTGATGTGGGAGGAGCTGCACAAGGCATGGGAAAACGACGCGCGCAGACTCTGGGTCATCAACGTCGGCGACATCAAGCCGGCGGAGATCGGCATTGATTATTTCTCACGGTTCGCCTGGAACCCGGACGGGTTTAGCCTCGGCGGGCAACGAGCGTTTCTCCAGGATTTCGCCGCGATAAATTTTGGGCCGCAGTTGGTCCGGCCGCTGACGGATTTTCTCATGGAGTTTTACCGGCTGGGAACCATCCGCAAACCAGAGTTGATGGAGCGAAGCTGGGCGCTTTCGCTGGCCCCGGAACTCGCCGCGCAGCTCGGAAGGGACTACACGAATCTTCTCGACCGTGAAAAGTCGCTGTCCGCCGAAGTTCCCAAGGAGGTGCGCGATGCGTACACGGAGATGATCGGGTTTCCGGCGCGGGTGATCGGGGACTCAGGTTTGATTTTCATGGCGGACCGGAAAATTCAAGAAACCAACGACGTGGCGGCGAACGAGGATGAAATGACGCGACTGCGGACTGATCTCCAGGCGCAAGTTGATAATTACAATATGAAAATCGCTGGTGGTAAATGGAATCACATCATGCCGGGTCTTGCGACAGGCGGAAATTTGATGGCATGGAGCAGCCAGGTGCGCTGGCCGTGGGGTGAAAGGATCCCAACGGGTGCCGGAAGAACACCGGCTTCGCTGGGCGAATCGCCAACCGGCCAGGGCTGGCGCGACGCCGCGACAGCGGATCGTCAAACTTCGTCCGGCCCTGCCCGCTGGTCTGTCACCGAAGGGCTCGGTCCTTCCGGCAGGGCGATGGTGCTTGCACCAACGAGCCTTGATTCATCATGGAGCGAAAACGCCGACAAAGCTCCCACGCTTGAATACGATTTCAACAGCAAGGCAGGTGACGCGGAGGCGTTCGTGGATTTTCTGCCGGTGTTTCGGATTTATCCAGGAATGAAACTGTGCGTGTCCGTGAGCGTGGACGATCAACCGGCAACGCTGGTCGAGGTGCCCGGTTCCAACGGAATAGAAAATGAAAATGGGAGCATCCGCAGTTTTGGCGTGCAAAACAATTACACCCGCGCCCGCATCCCGCTGCGAAATCTGACCGCCGGCAGACATGTGTTTATCATCCGCGCCGTGGATCCCGGCGCGGTGGTCGATAGCGTGTCGTTGCCTTCGGCTTTCGCCATGAGCATGAAAACTGATTTAAAACGATTGCGGTGAACGTCCAACGGGGCGGGAAAATGGAAACTAACAATATGAAAATAACACCAAAGAATCGTAATCGCAAACCGGGTTTTACCTTGATTGAACTACTGGTGGTCATTGCCATCATCGCCATTCTGGCGGCACTGCTGCTGCCGGCGCTGGCCTCCGCCAAGGAACGCGCGCAACGAGCGCGGTGCATGAGCAATTTGCGCCAACTCGGCATCGGCATGACCGCTTATGCGGGAGACTATCAAGACTTTGTTATCCCGGCCAAACCCACCTCGGATGATACACCGGCCACGCCGCCGTTTGTGCAGTTCGCCGTCTATGCGCAGTACACTAATTCAGCCAGGGCGATGGGGATAGCGTTCCAAACGAACTCATCCTGCCCCTGGTCCTGTCCCAACATTCAAGGGTTGCCCTATCCCGACCCGGGCAATGACCAATGGGTGATCGGCTATCAGTACTTCGGCGGGTTCACCCAATGGTCGCCGGGAGGCGTGGTTGGTACGATTCCGGGCACGCACAGTCCGGTGCAGCTAGCGCAATCCAAGCCGTATTGGTGTCTGGCGGCGGACTTGGTGGCCAAAATCAACGGCATCTGGGGCGGAATAGACACAGATCTGCCCATGGGCTGCCAACCTGCGTGTGCCTTTATTCCGCAACATCGCACGGGCAGCCATCCCTATCCCTCCGGCGGGAACGAAGTCTTCGCGGACGGCTCGGCCAACTGGTGCAAAGTCCAGACCATGCACCAGTTTACCACGTGGGGGACCGGCCGCAATTTCTGGTTTTACCAGAGCCTCAATGACATTTCTACACCCTCCGTGTTGGCCTATATCGCCACGCTGCAGTGGACGCCGTCAGATCAGTAGAGCAGGTGCCAAAGGAAAAGCCGAAACCAATAAATATTGCTCGCTTCTCGGACTGGCCCTCGTCCTCGTGGTGGTTGGCTGTGCTTCCACCCCGTTGGCGTTGTCTCAGGTCGGCCCCGGCATAAACAATTTTGCTTGAACTCAATCGTCCCACGCTCAAGATACGTTAAAACACCAAATTTGAAAACCCCAAGCCCTCGAAAAACCGCCATTGCCTCCAGGCAAAGGCCTGGCTCCGCCTGGTTTTTCATCCTCTGCGGAATGCTCGTTTCAATAACCTGTTCGGGAGGTTCTGCTCCGGTTACGCCTCCGGCGCAAGCAGCAACCTTAGACCGCCTCAGGGTGAGCGATAATCACCACTATCTGGTGGATGCCAGGACGGGCGATCCGGTTTTCATCCTGGCGGACACGGCGTGGAATCTCGGCGCGCTCAACCTGGGCGAAATTGAAAGATACCTGCAGAGCCGGGAGGAGCACGGATTCAACGTCGTCATGTTCGCCCTGAACTTCGCCCCGCAAGCGAGCGAGACCAACGCCTATGGCCAGACCGCTTACTTGGGCGCGGACAAGACCGAACTGAACCTGGCGTATTTTGAGACGTGCGATGAAATCATCAAGCTGGCGGGGAAACACGGCTTGTATGTGATGATTTACGCGATGTGGGCTGGGGAAAAAGCCGGCACGATGAACCATTACAGTGCCCCGCAATTGACCACGCTGGGTCACGCGCTGGGCGGTCGGTACGCAGGAGTCCCGAACGTCATTTTTTGCGCGGGTGGAGAGTCCTCGCCGCGTTTTATTGACGCCGGGCGCGTGAATGCGCTGGGCAATGCATTGAAGGAGGGTTGTGGCGGCCGGAATCTGGTGACCGTTCATCCGGTTTCATCTGCTTCGGCCTCCAAATATTACGCGGCGTCGCCGTGGCTGGATTTTTACCTGAGCCAGGCGAAGTCTGGCAGCGGGCCCGTGAACGCCACGTTTGACGCCGCCGCGCTGGTGCTGGGGGATTGGAAAATCGCCGCCATCAAGCCGACGATGATGGGGGAACATCGCTATGAATCCGGCACGCAGGAAGATCCGCTGATCCAAAGACGCAGCTTGTATCAATGCGTATTTGCAGGCGGCTGCGGTTACGCTTACGGGCACGACGCGCTCTGGCAAATGACACCGCACACCGGGCTGCCCTAGCAGGCTGTCGGACTTAAGGGTTTTTGCCCCAAAAACGGTCGTTTTAGACCATCAAAACACCTTCGCGGAAAATCAAAGTCGCTCATATGTCATTTGTGAGCGTCGTATTTTCTAAGTCCGACAGGCTGCTAGATGCTCAGAGGCTGGACCCCAGGCGTGACAAACTGGACGCAGGCGCTGGACACGCCGGCGGTCCGTCAGCTTCATTTTATCAAGAAGCTGCTTTATTCGCATCCGTATCTCAACCGCATTCCGGACCAGAGCCTGGTGCTGGCCGGACAAGGCACCAATGTGGCCACCCGGGTGCAGGTGACACGCGATGGAACCACGGGGCACAGTGATGCGACCTATCTCATGGCCTACCTCAGTTCGCCGCACAGCATTACCCTCGACACCGGGGTGATCCGGGCTCAGGAGTTGAACGTGTATTGGTTTGATCCCGCGACCGGCACCAGCGAATTAGTGCACGGGCAACTGGCGAACCCCGGCAAGCTGACAGTGGAAAAAAGACCGCCGGCCGACGGGGTCGTGGTGATCGAGGAAACGACCAAAAATCATCCTGGGTCACATTGACCACCGGGAAAGAAACACAGAACATTCCCTCAGCTTTGGCAACGCTTGGATTTCTCGCTTTTTTTCCGCTTGCGGCGAGCAGGTCAGCCTGCATTTGGTTGTGATTCACGAGGGACATCTGCTTCACCAGGCTCAATTCTTTCCAGCGCCTTTTTGGTCGCATACATTAATTCGGGTTCGCCAAGATTTTATCCGTTGTGTAACTTGCGGGCAAACATGAGCGATATCACCCAGGTGCTGCAAGCCGTCGGGCGGGGCGAGAGCCGGGCCTCGGAAGCATTATTACCGCTGGTTTATGATGAGTTGCGCAGGCTGGCGGCGGTGCGCATGGCGCAGGAATCGGCCGGGCAGACGTTGCAGCCCACGGCGCTGGTGCATGAGGCTTGGATGCAACTGGTGAGTGCGGGGGATCGTTCGTGGCAAAACCGGGCGCATTTCTTTGGGGCGGCAGCAGATGCGATGCGGCGCATCCTGATTGACAAAGCGCGGCATAAATCGCGGCTGAAGTGGGGTGGGGGGCAGGCCCGGTTAAACATTGAAGATTTGGAACTGGCGGAGACCACTCCGGATGACAATGTGCTGCTGATCAACGAGGCCTTGGAGAAATTGGAGCAGGAAGATGCGGAACAGGCACGCGTGGTGGTGTTGAAGTTTTTTGGGGGACTGACCAATCTGGAGGTGGCGGAAAGCCTGAACATCGCGGAGCGAACGGTGGACCGGCAATGGGCTTGCGCCAAGGCCCGGCTGTTCCGCTGGATTCGCACGCAAAAGTGAACGGATTCATTTTATGGCGGATTAAGTCGTCCGGCGGCGCGTTATTGAGATGAACATGAGAAGATGAGCGCCACAAAACAACTTGAAGACGCCGTTTACTTCACGGCCGCGAATCTGGCTGATTTGGAGCAACGGAGGCAGTTTCTGAACCAAGCATGCCTGGGTAATCCCGGTTTGCGGGAGGCGGTGGAGGAGATGCTGTCCTCCCAGGGCGACGCTGAGCATTTCTTCAAAAAGGGGGGGGCAGCGTTGCATTTACCGGCGGATGAAATTCCGGCGGCGGTGACGAGCGGCATTGCTGAGAAGACTTCCTTGGATGAACAGATTGGCACGAAGATTGGCCGCTACAAGTTGCTGCAACGACTGGGCGAAGGCGGGTGTGGCGTGGTTTATATGGCCGAGCAGGAGGTGCCGGTTCGCCGTCGGGTGGCGGTCAAAGTGATCAAACTGGGGATGGATACGAAGAGCATTGTGGCCCGTTTCGGGGCGGAACGACAAGCCCTGGCGTTGATGGAGCATCCCAACATTGCCAAGGTGCTGGATGCCGGGGCGACGGAAACAGGCCGACCGTACTTCGTCATGGAATTGGTGCGCGGCGTTAAAATCACGGAATACTGCGACCAAAACAGTCTGGATACACGGGGGCGGCTGGTGTTGTTCATCCAAATCTGTCGTGCCATTCAGCATGCGCATCAGAAGGGGGTTATTCATCGGGACATCAAACCCTCGAACATCCTGGTGACCCTGCACGACGGTGTGCCGGTGCCCAAAGTGATTGATTTCGGCATTGCCAAGGCCATCGAGGGCAAACTGACGGACCAGACGCTATTCACCGCGTACGAACAACTCATCGGGACGCCGGCGTACATGAGCCCGGAGCAGGCGGAATTGAGCGGGCTGGACGTGGACACGCGGAGCGATATTTACAGTCTGGGGGTGTTGCTCTATGAACTGCTGACCGGCAAAACGCCCTTTGATGGCAAGGAACTGGTGAGGTCGGGCCTGGACGAGATGCGCCGGACGTTGCGAGAAACGGAGCCGCGCCGTCCCTCCAACATTCTGACCACCCTGCACGGAACAGAACTGAAAACGACGGCGGAACACCGGCACGCCGAGGCCCCGAAGTTGATTTCGCTGTTGAAGGGGGATTTGGACTGGATTGTGATGAAGGCGCTGGAAAAAGACCGGACGCGCCGATATGAGACCGCGAACGGTCTGTTAATGGACGTGCAGCGCTACTTGGACAATGAGCCGGTGGTGGCGCGTCCGCCCAGCCGGTTCTACCGCTTCCAAAAGCTGGTGCGCAGGAATAAGACGGTATTCGCGGCAGGGGCGGTGGTGGCGGTGACGTTAATTGCGGGTTTGGGAACCTCGACCTGGCTTTTTTTGCGGGAAAAGGAAGCGCGTCGTGAGCAGGTGAGTTTACGGATCAAAGCCGAACAGGCGGAGAAACGGGAAAATGAGTTGCGGCGGCAGGCGGAGGCGAGGGAGATCATCAATCAGGCGGCAATTTTTGTGAGCCAGGAAAAGTATGACGAGGCCAACCAGCAACTGGAGCAAGTGAAGACCCCTCCTCCCAAACCCAGTTTCGACGGGGTGTCCGCCTACCGGTTGGTGGGAGACTGGCTGGGAGCACAAGGCCGGTGGAGGGAGGCGGCCGAACGATATTCCGCCCTGATGGAAATCGACAAGCTCGACAAATGGGGCGCGGTGACCCTGGATTACCAGGCTTGCGGGGTGGTACTGCTGGAAAGCGGTGAATTTGACCGTTATCAACGGTTTTGCAAGGCAACCGTGGATGAGTTTGTGAGCACCACCAACGGGGATGCAGCCGGACGCATCCTCAAGACGTGCCTGTTGCGACCGCCGGATGCGGAACTGAGGGAACGATTGCGGCCGTTGGGGGAAGCGGCGGGAAAATGGTTCGTGGTTCTGGCGCCTAATTTGGTCGGCTGGGCGGCGATTCCATCCAGCCTGTGGAAGCTGCGTTGTGGGGACTATGGAGGTGCCATAGAATACTCCCGGAGGGGATTGGAAAACGATAATAAATCAACGGCACGCTGGGCCAGCCTGCACCTCATTTTGGCCATGTCCAGTTACCGAAGCGGCCGGGTTGACGAGGCCCGTTCAGAATTGGCCATGGGGCGTGAAGCAATCGAAGCCAAATTTAAAAGCGGCCTGCAAAAAGGGAACGGGGCTCAAGGACTCTGGTATGACTGGGCTTTTGCACAACTCCTGCTCCAAGAGGCGACCCTGGTGATTGACGGGAAGTTGCCGACATCACCCCCGGGCAAATGAGTGAATTCAAGAATGGCGATTGATTTGATCAGTGTTTGAATTGGTCTCGCATGCCCGGTTATATAGTGTTCGGTTGAACGCATAGCCGGTTTAACCCGAGGTGAGGCCAAGCGCCAGATAAAAGAGGTTCCCGTGATCCCCACAGGGTGTCCGCCTGTCACGCAGTTTTCCATAGAAAGGCCAGCGACAGCCAACAGGCAATAGATACGACCCAAGTGTGCCTGTGTCAAACGCCCACCTTTCGATGAGATTCTCCGGGAAGTTTGGCGGAAAAAAGGGGACGAAATATTTTTGGCGGACTTTTGGGATCGGTGACGCGTGTATGTGTGTAACCCAAAAATGACGCAAGATAATTATAGCAAACGCGAGTCCATCGGTTTGGATGAACCTGCTTTCATTCCTAGTGGACGCTCAGAAGTGTAAACGCACTTTGATTCAAATTCCAATCCCATCAAAACCTATGACGACAAATCAGCATCAAATCCGCTCCGATAACCGCCCGAAAAGAACAAGCACGCCGGGTTTGATCAATACTTCGCTTGCGCTTTTGGGCTTAATGGCTTGGCTCGCCGTTCCCCCCGCCATGGCTGGCAGTGGCAATGACACTTGGTCAGGTGCGGGGGCGGATGCGAATTGGGGGACGTCCGGGAACTGGACTGGCGCCAACACGCCGCCCAGTGCTGGCGATTGGTTGTTTTTTGACGGGATTAATCGCACCGCCGCCGCCAACAACCTCGGCGCGAACACAGCGTTTGATGGCATCACCTTTAATTCAACGGCGGCCGGATTTATCCTGAGTGGCAACGCCATCAACCTTAACGGCGGCATAACCAATAATTCGCCGTTTGCGCAGATCATCAGCCTGAACTTGGCGTTGCCGGCCACGGAAAACATCAATTTGGGAAGTGGCGTTGATGGCTGGCTGACCCTTTCCGGTGTGATCTCGGACGGTGGTTCCGGCTTTGGCCTGACTCAAACCGGCGGTGGTTTGTTGGTCTTGAGCGGTGCGAACATGTTTACCGGCCCGGTCACGGTCAATTCCGGTACGCTATCGATCAGCGGTGACACGGCCACGGCCGGGGCCGCCGCGCAGTTGGGGGCAGGACCCGCCGCCGCCACGCCGGGGAGCATCGTCTTGAACGGCGGCACCCTGCGGGCAACGAACGCCACCACTATTGATCCCAATCGAGGGATTGCGCTCGGTTCAGCCTCCGGCGGCAACGGCACTTTCGACGCGGGAACCGCCATCAGCAGCGCGGCCAGCATTTACGACGGCATTCTGGCCAACAATGGGGGAACAGACGGCCTTATCAAGACGGGTTTGGGACAGCTCACGCTGGGCGGGGCGAACACGTACACGGGCAGCACGACGGTAGAGCAAGGCACGCTCAAGCTGGATTTCACCCAAAGCGGCGCGCCGACGGCAAACATCATCAATTCCAGCAGCGCGTTGGTGATGGGCGGAACTTCAACCTCCTTGGGGAATGCCTATGCCGGCTTGGCCACCACCGCAGCGCCGGGTGCCACGCTTAACGTGACAGGCAATGGCACGGTGGCCGTCACACAGACCTTCAACGGTCTGACTCTCACCAATGGTCTGGCCTATATCACTACGGCGCAGACTTCTTCGAAGAATGTTCTACTGTCATTGGGAGGCCTTACGGAAGCCGGCGGGGCGGTGGATTTCACGCTGGGTGGAACGTTTTCTTCTGGCGTCAACGCCATCACAACGACGACCGCCAATGATCCCAGCG
Organism: uncultured Bifidobacteriaceae bacterium; assembly: GCA_964618545.1. GTDB lineage: Bacteria > Verrucomicrobiota > Verrucomicrobiia > Limisphaerales > UBA11358 > UBA11358. The sequence goes on from CAZUBG010000071.1 coordinate 17,870, forward strand.
GTATTCTGGGCGGTTGGGCGGTTTATGGAACCACGGCCGGCCAACCGAGCGCTTACGCCGCCAACGATGGCAACGGCAATATCATTGCCTACACCGGCTACACCAACCTTACGGCAAACAATGCGGTTATTATCAGCAATCCGACCAACAACGTCCGGATCAATGCCTCGGCAGTGGGCACGACCACGCTGAGTGGCAGTCCGACCACGGTGACCATCAACACTCTGACTTTGAGTGCAGGGGTGAATTCGACGGTGGACCTGGCGGCCGGAGATGTTCTCCAATTGGGGGCCAATGGTGGTGCGATAGTCACCTACGGTAATTGGGGGCTAACGATTGGTCAGACGGCGGGGCAGGGCACCTTGACGGCGGGCGGAGCCCCGAATACGCCGGGAACGATCAATTTTTCCGTGGATTCACAGAATGGGGGCATGAACATTAACTCAGTGATTGCCGATAATGGCAGTGGCAAGGTCAGTGTGAATGTGGCGGCGACACAACAAGGGAACAACCAGGCAACCGGGACCGCCATCTATACTCAGACCGGCTTGAATACGGCCAATACCTACAGCGGCGGGACGACGATTGCCGCCGGTTCAGCCTGCGCGGGCAATGTTTCTGCTTTCGGAAGCGGGCCCGTAACGGTACTCAATGGGGCCCAAGCCTTCTTGGGGGCCGCCGGCACTTATGCAAACGCCTTCAATATTTCCGGTGCGGGGACGAGTTTTCGGGCCGGGACGACCACGCCAGGGCCGGCTTCGGCCATTCATTTTAACGCTGGAAACAGCACGCTTTCAGGGCCCATCACACTGTTAAATGATGCGACGATTGGTGCCGGGGCCAGTGTCGGCAATGTGATTTCCGGGACGATCAGCGGCAATTATAACCTGTCCCTGGGCGACGGAGCCGGTCTGTTGATGCTTACTGGAGCGAACACCTATACGGGAAATACCACCGTGAACAGCGGGATCGCTGAATTCGGCACAGAAGCCTCGCTTTATGGCGACGATACGGCGAATTGGACTGGGGCGAAGATCCGGGTGGCCAGCGGCGGCACGCTGGCCCTGGCTGTCGGTGCGAGTCCTTATTTCACCCCGACTGATCTCGCCACGCTTCTGGGAGTGGCCTCTTCAGCCACCTCCGGCTTTGAATCCGGCTCAAGCCTCGGCTTGGACACGACCCCCGCCACTGGTGGAACCTACACTTACAGCGGAACGATCACCAATGCCTATTCGGGCAGTACGATGGGGGTGGCCAAACTAGGCACGGGCACCCTGGTGCTATCCGGCACGAACGCCTACACCGGTGGGACGATTGTCAACGGAGGGACGCTCAATTATTCGGGATCGCTCGGCATCGCCCCGGCGACCGCCGCCGCCTCATTCACGGTGGACAACATTGGGTCCAATGCGGAGGTCATGATCAGTTCGCCCGCGAACCTCCGATTTAACGCGAACAGTTTGCTCCTGGGAAATTATGCTGGCGGTGCCGGGGCGCTCTATCAGACCGGGGGGCTGATCACCGGGATCAACCAGCTTCAAGTGGCTGCAGTCACTGGCGGATCATATGGTTATTACAGTCTGTCGGGCGGGACAAACAGCTTCACTGAGTTTGACTTGGGAGGGTTCAACGGCGCCGCTGTGGGAGTTTGCGATATTTCGGGCGGCGACATGAATATATCCACCTGGCTGGTCCCTTCACGCGGCACCGGTGCCACAGGTATTCTCAACCTGACCGGTGGCATCCTCGACTACGCCGGCCCGGCAGGTCAATTTGAGGCAAATTGGAATGGCACGGTCGGAACGGCCGTCATCAATGTGGCAAATGCGAGTTTTATCGCACCGCTGGCGAACGTGAACATGATGGAGGACGGTGTTGCGGGCAAATTGGGTGAGGTGAACCTGCTTGGCGGCGGCCTGCTTCAGGTCAACAGCATCGCCCCAGGCTCGGCCACCGGGACCAGCCTCGTGAATTTCAACGGCGGAACATTGCAAGCCAACGCCGCAACAACGACGTTTCTGACCGCCAACAACACGGCCGTCAATGTCTTTGGCGGTGGCGGTACGATCAACAACAACGGGGTGAACATCACGATTCCCATCGTCCTCTCGGCACCCGCCGGGAACGGCCTCAACAGCCCCATTAGTGTGACGAGCGGCGGCAGCGGCTACATTGGTGCGCCGGCGGTCACGTTTACGGGCGGGGGCGGCGTTGGGGCCTCCGGCTACGCCACCATTTCCGGCGGCAGTGTCTCCGGTATTGTTATCACGAGCCCTGGCACGGGTTACACTTCCGCACCTACCTTGGTTCTCACTGGTGGCGGCGGCAGTGGCGCCACGGTTGGTGCAATCAGCAGTCCCACCGCCAATACCAGCGGCGGTCTGACTTTCGAGGGCAGCGGCATCACTACACTTTCCGGGGCCAACAGCTATACCGGGCTTACGACTGTGAACAACGGCACGCTTATGGTCAGCGGCAGCCTGGCGGGTGGTGGTGTGGTGGCAGGCGGTACGCTCAATGTTTCGGGGAGCGTCGGGGGTAACGTGGCGGTGACGGGTGGAAGCCTCACGGTTTCCGGCTCGGTCAGCGGGGCGGTCACGGTCAATCCAGGTGGGGCGATCATACCGTCCACCGGCAGCTTCAGCAGTTTGGTGACCCTGACGGCGGGCAATTCCGCGATCAACCTCGAAGATGGCACCGCCAGCACAACCGTGTTTGGCACGGGGCTGACGTTGAACAACGGTAATATTCTGACTTTTGACTTGGGTTCTTCATCCGACCAGATATCGGTTAACGGGGGCTCGTTCACATACAGTGGCACCGTCACGATCAACCTGAACGCCATTAGCGGTATCAGCACCACTACTTACACCCTGATCACGGATGCCGCGAACAACATCACCTCGACCAGCGGTTTTGTGGTCGGGACGGTGCCCAGCGGTTACAGCGCAACGTTGGGGACCAGCGGGGGAGCGTTGACAGTGACGCTGACGCAAAGCGCGCCGAACGTGGCGTACTGGAAAGGCGGATTGGGCAGCATTTGGAACACGGTTGCTGGCGGAAATGCCAACTGGACGACGGATTCGGGTGGCACGGCGAATACGGGGGTGCCGCCGGGCACTCCGACGGTCGTCACCTTTGCCGCCGTTGGTGCAGCCAATTTCAACACCACCCTGGGTGCGAATTTCACCATCAACAACCTGACACTTTCGACGGCGAACGACGTCACGATTGGTGGAACCACCAACAGCCTGACGATTGAGTCCGGCCTGCTGAACGCCAGCACGGCGCTGAACAATTTGATCAGTGTCAGCAATCTGTTTTTGGGCGCCAGCCAGACGTTTGAAAATGATTCTGCCAATGCCCTGACAATCAGCTCGCTGATCAGCGGTCCGTCAGGTTTGATGACCACCGGGGCGGGGACGATCATTTTAAGCAGTACGAACAACAATTTCAGCGGTGGCACGACCATTAACGCCGGGACGCTGCAACTGGGTGACGGAGTAGCCAACGACGGCACGGTGGCCGGCGGCATCACTGACAACAGCGTGCTGGTGTTTGCCAATCCGACGGCGGAGACCTTCGCCGGGGCGATCAGCGGCACAGGCGTGCTGGGCAAAACCGGCAGCGGCGTGCTGACACTGCCCAATGCCAACAGTTATACCGGCGGGACGGTCATCAGCAATGGAACTTTGCAAGTAAACAACAACAATGCCTTGGGTGCCACCACCGGGACCGTCACAGACAATGGCACGATGAATCTGAACATTGGTGGCAACTGGTTTTACTATCCCCTAAGCGGAAATGGAACCATCAATGTGACCGAGACCGCCAATGCCGAAAGTCGGTTTGATGGCAACAATTCAGGTTTTACGGGCGTGATCTATGTGCCGCCGAGCAGCGGCAGTTCGAAGACGGACATCGAGGGGGCGGCGGTCTGGAACAGCGCCGCCACGATCGTGGTATCCAACGGCGGGACGCTGTTTGTGGAAAGCGCAAGCGCATCAGGTGCCTGGGCGGGGCAGGCGGAACAGGTGGCCGCCACGATCTATGTTTCCGGGGCGGGCAACAGCGAAGGTTTTGGCGCCTTGCGGGTGGATGACGCCGCCATTATCACCGGGAATATAATACTGCAAGGCAACACAGTGTATGGCGGCACCTACACCAGTCCTTACGGGGTCAGCGGCGTCAGCGGGGTGATTGATGATCTGGGTCAGGGCTACGGGATATTTTGCGCCAATGACAATAACGGCGGACAAGCCGAGGAATTCTGGGGGGCGAACACCTACCACGGGGGTACCACTTGGACGAATGCAGCCTACACGCTGGTGATGGGGAATGGGTCGGCGCTGCAGAACAGCACGCTGAACATCGGCCCCGGCCAGATGACGTTTGACAGCGTAGTGTCGTCCAACAGCTTCCTGCTCGGCGGCTTGACAGGGTCGGCCAACATTGCCCTGACCAATAACAGCGACAGCGCGATCACTTTAAGTGTCGGCAACAATAACAGCAGCACGACTTACTCCGGCTCCCTAAGCGACAACGGGGTGGGCAGCTCGTTCACGAAAGTCGGCACGGGCACCCTGGCGATTGATGGCGAGAATAGTTACAACGGTGCCACAACCATCGCCGGTGGTACGTTGGTGATGAACACTTTGCAGACCAATGTTACGACTGGGATTGCGGTAAACGATGGGACCGGGTTGACCTTGAATATATCCGGGACCAATCAGCTTGCGCCGGCCATCTACACGCTAGGGAGCAGCACCGGTCCGGTGACGAATGGATTCGTCGGGCTGACCAGCACCACGGTGGCGCCGGTGATCACCAGCTCACTGGTGCTGAACGGCCAGACCATCATCAACATCATTGGTGGCAGTTTCACGGTTGGACACAGTTATCCGTTGATCAGCTCCGCCAGCATCAGCGGGTCGGGCGGCTTCATGCTGGGGGCCTTGCCACGCGGTCTCACCTGCAACCT
>CAZUBG010000072.1:0-22753 GCA_964618545.1 uncultured Bifidobacteriaceae bacterium
ATGCTGGGGGCGGGGGCGGCGCTGGCCGTCCCGGTGACATTTGAAATCAACATGACGGTACAGGCGGACTTGGGCAACTTCAATCCGGGCAATGGGGACACGGTGCTGGTGGCCGGCAATTGGGACGATTGGTCCACCACAAACACCCTCACCGCCAGCGCCAATCCGGACATCTACACCCTGACCCTTGATTTGGCGGCCGCAAGTTATCCGAATTATCGGTTTGTGATTGATCCTTATGGCGACTCTTCCGGCAGCGGTTTGGTTTGGGAGGTGCCCGCCAGTTTTGGCGGCAACAACCGCTGGGTTGAAGTGCCGGCGGGGGGCACCAATTTGCCGGTCGTGTACTTCAGCGACAACACCAATATACCCACCTATCAGGTGGAAATCACTTTTTCCGTGAACATGGCGGCCGCCGCCGTCCAGGGCATCTTCACCGTCGGGTCCGATTATGTGGACGCCTTTGGCTCGTTTAATAATTGGGCGACCTCGGGGGTGCTGCTGACCAACGTCCCCGGCACCAGCAACTACACCGGCAGTTTTTTCACGACCACCCTGGCGACCAACACCGTGGTTGATTACAAATACGCCATTGATGGCAACGGCGGCACATGGGAGGGCAATGTCGGCTCCAACGGTGCGGGCGACCGCTCGTTCACCCTGACCGGCACCAATGAAATCCTGTCAGTGGATTATTGGAACAACATCACCAACGCCAACGCGAGTTATCCCGTGAATTTTTCGATCAACATGGACGTGGAAACCGCCCTGGGCGATTTTGACACCAATTCAGACACGGTGTATGTCAATGGCGATTGGAATTGGAGCGGCTACGCGCTGCAATTGATGCCCGCCGCCAACCCTTGCGTCTATACCGGAGTGGTGGCGGTGGCGCTCTCACCCGGCACCGTGGTCAATTACAAATACACCCTCGACGGCGGTGTCACTTGGGAGAACAGCAATGTCGGCCCTGGCGGCAGCGCCAACCGTCAGTTTGTCTTGCAGAGTTCCGGGACGAATCTGCCGGTGGATTACTTTAACAACACCACCAATCTCGGCCCTCTCTATGTCAGTCAGAACGGAGCCCAAACCACGCTGACCTGGCCTTCCGGTGCGAATGCCAACAACCTCATCTGGCTGCAGACTTCGACGAATCTGCTGAGCGGATGGTCGGATGTTCCCAACACGCAGGGACAGAATTCGACGACGGTGGATTCCGTGTCCGGGCCGGTGTTTTTCCGGCTGGGTTTCCCTTGAACGGCGCCGGAAAGCTGTCAACCCGGCGGAATGGCCCCTGGTTTTTGGGGGTGATTCCGCCTTTCGTTTCCCCGGCCCGTTCCGGCATGATGCCCGCATGAATTTGAGAACAACCTGCCTGTTGACGCTGGCGGTGCTGGCGTTTGCCGCGCGCGTCCCGGCGGCGCCTTTCCTGGCCGGAACGGATTTGTCACTGCTCGCCTTTTTTGAATCCAACGGGATTGCCTATAAGAACAATGGCCAGACCGGCGACGCCATCCTCATTCTCAAAAATGAAGGCGTCAATTGCGTTCGCCTGCGGCTTTTTACCAGCAGCGCCGCGCAGGCGCAGGCCGATCCTTACGATTACCTCAACAACCTCGCCTACACCGTGCCGCTCGCCGTGCGCGTGAAAAACGCGGGGTTGAAGTTTCTGCTGGATTTCCATTACTCGGACACCTGGGCCGACCCGGCCCATCAGGCCGTTCCATCGGCTTGGACGAATCTAACCTTCCTGCAACTGGTGCAGCAAATGCATGATTACAGCAGCAACAGCATCGCCTCTTTTAAATCGGCCGGCGCAATGCCCGATCATGTGCAGGTGGGCAACGAAATCACCAGCGGACTGCTGTGGCCCTACGGCGAAGTCGGCGGCGGCTACGAGACGTCCGGGCAATGGTCGCAACTGGCCCGGTTGCTGAATGCCGCCATGCAGGGCATCCGGGACGCCGCCGGGACGAATGCGCCCCAGATGATCATCCACATTGATCAAGGCGGGGACTGGGCCACAACGGAATGGTTTTTTGACAATTTGGTTCAAACCCAGCACGTCCAGTTCGACCTCATTGGCGAAAGTTACTATCCCTATTACGCCGGCCCGCTGAACAATCTTAAGAATTGTCTGACCAACGCCGCCGTGCGCTACGGCAAACCCCTGTTCGTTGCCGAAACGGCATTCCCGTGGACGAATTCGTATTGGACCACCAACATTTTTGGGATTCCCGGCACCACCAACGGTCAGTTGCAATATGTGGCCGCGCTGGCCGGAACGGTCCGCAGTGTCCCGGGCAATCTCAGCGCGGGAATTTTCTGGTGGGGAACCGAGTATCAAGGCGTGCGCGGCGTGAACGAGGCGGGATACAACACGGCTTCGTTTTTCGATGCCGGCGGCAATGTGCTGCCCGCCGCCAATGCCTTCGGTCAGATGTCCGCCACACCGTTCTTGCAATCGCAAAGGAGCGGAACCAATTTGACGCTCCAGTGGTCCCTGGGTGGCGCGGGCCTGGTGCTGGCGGCGGCGGCCAGCCTGCCTCCGACAACCCTCTGGCTGCCGGTGACCAATCTCATTCAAAGCACCGGGGCTTTTTTCAACGTCACCCTTCCGCTGAATGCCGGCCACAACTGCTTCTACCGTTTGCAATCCAATTGAGGCCCGCAATGATCCTTCAATTGCCCGGCGGTTTCTCCGCCGAAGCCTGCGGACTCACGGCCATTTGAAAGGTTGCCACCGCGTCCGGGTGCGCCGGGTCAAAATCGCCAAGGCCGTCCACGATGTGGGCTGCCAGCCGAAGTTTGTCCTGCTTGATGCCTTCGACGATGCACTTGGCCAGTTCATAGCTGCCGTAGTTGTTGTGGTGGGTGCCGTCCTGGAACGCCAGGTCGAGCTGGTCGCCGAGCGCCTTGTAAAAGGCCAGGCTCATTTTATTCAAATCAATCAGGGCGCAGTTTTCCGTCCGGGCGACTTCGCGGACCGCATCAGGATACCCCTCCAGGGTCGGCTGTTCCACCCCGCCCTTGCGTTCCATGGAGGTGACCAGCACGGGGGTCGCGCCTTTGGCACGCGTGTCCGCGACCACCTTTTTCAAGTCGGCCTTGTAGCGGTCCAGTTTGTCGGGCTCCTTGGACTTCATGTCGTTGTGGCCGAACTGCACAAACACATAATCGCCCGGCTGAATCAGGCTGAATATTTTGGCAAACCGCTGGGCGCGCAATGAATCGGCGATGGTCTCGCCGGATTCCGCGTGGTTGGCCACGGCGACGTCGGGTTTGAAAAACCGCGGCAGCATTTGGCCCCAACTGTTCCACGGCTCCGCCGGCTGGTCGCAGACCGTTGAATCACCGATCACATAAACCGTCGGCACCTTCGCCGGTTCGACTTCCAGGGCGCGCAGGCTGGGGTGCAGCCCGTTGAATTCCAGGGTTAATTTTTCATCCCAATCCCAGATCTCGGACTGGGTTTCCCGTGGTTTGAGGTGTACTTTGTTGCCGCCGGGAATTTGCGGGGTGCGCAGATTGACGATAAACGTCCTCCGCACGGTTTCCCCCGGGGCGGTGCGGACATTTTCCAGCATGAGCCGGCGCAACTCCGCCTTGACCGTGTTGGTGGACGCGCTGTCTTCCGCCCCCAGGGCGACGGTGACACGATAATTTCCCTCCGGTAATTTGACGGAGAAATAAAACGGTCGCGCGCTGGTGACCGCCTGTCGGCCGGCGGCCAGACTCGCGCCCGGCTCGAAGCCCCAGCCGGTGTCCACCGAATACGCATTCGTCGGGGAAACCCGGGTCCAACCCGGTTTGGTTGCCGTTCCGAAGGCAAATTTGCCGCCGCTTTGGGCGCGGGCCGGCGGATTGACGGCCAGCGCCGCCGCCAGCAGGCAGGCGGAGAATAGTTTAACTGGCCCGGGATGATGAATGCTCATTGGAAATTGGCGTTAAAGTGCGGCCGCAACATACGGTTTGATGTCTCCGGCTCGCTCGGAAAAGTAAGCGCCCAGCGGATTCCCCGGGAGGCTTTTTAAGCCCGCGATCACGCAGGCGGCGTTGAATTGCGCGCCTTCGTCCGTGGTGTGCGTGCCCTTGTCGGCGAAAAACGAGTTGGCCTTGTCCGCCCCGGCCCTTTTGTAGGCGTCCGTAATGACCAGGGTCAAATCAAAGAAGAGCGCGCCGTGCCCCCGGGCAACCTCTTGGTCCCATTGGGCCACCTTGACAAAGTCGCGTTCCTTTTCCCAGTGCTGCTTGTGCGGGATGGGCGAGCAGAGAATCACCGTCGCGCCCTTCGCCCGGGCGTCGGTGACAAACCGGGCCATGTACCAGCCGAAGGTGTGGACCTGTTCCTTGGTGCCGTCGGGCTTGGTGTCCTCCACGGTTTCATCCCCGATGCCCTGGCCGTCGGCGCGGTTTTTATTGGCCGGATCGCCGATTTTTCCGCCGTCGTTGTGGCCGAACTGGATGAGGACAAAGTCTCCGGATTTGAGGGTGGCGGCCGCGCGGTCCCAGCGGCCTTCCGTGAAATAGGTCCGCGCGCTCCGGCCGCCGATGGCCTGGTTGACCACATTGATTTTGTTCGTGTCAAAGTATGGCGTGATGCGTTCGCCCCAACCCCACAAACCCGCGCCACTGCCGCCGCTGCGCACCGTCGAGTCCCCGACAATATGGAGGGTGGGCAGGGCGTTGGTGGTGATTTTTTCCTCCGCCACTTTGGCGGCGTCCACCACGGGGCGTTCATCCTCGGCGGCCCGGAGCCATCCGGGGGCGGCCAGGGTTAACAACAGTACAAATCCGGTCAGTCGAAGGGTCATAAAATTATTCCGGGATGGCTTTATCCGGCGCGGGCGCGGCGGCCGCGGGTGCGGGCAAACTCAAATCAGCGGGCGCGATGGCGGCGGCCTTTTTGGCAAAATAGGCCGCGAGTGGATCAACCTTCAGCGACTTCAGCGCGGCCACCACACAGATGGCATTGGTCTCCGCCCCGGCCCGGCTGGTATGCGGGCCGGCCCCGGCAATAAACAGGGCTTTCACCCGGTCCTGGCCCAGCACATCGTATTGGCGGGCGATGATTTCGTTGATGTCCAGGAACGGGGCGTCTTCCGCCCGGGCGGCCTCACCGGCCCAGCCGGCGTAGTTTGCAGCGTTGCGAACGACGCGGCCCTGTTTCCAAGTGTTGCGCGGGATCAGCGAGCACACCATCGGGGTGGCTCCGCGCAGACGGGCTCCGGTGATCATCATCCGTTCGTACCAGCCAAACGAATGCACCACCTCGTGCTGCTGGGTGAGCCGATTGTCAATGGCCTGCCATTCCTCACCCGCCCCCTTGATCGTGCCCCGGGCGCGGTTGGTATCGTTGAGCGCGCCTCCATCGTTGTGACCAAACTGCATGATGACAAAATCACCCGGCCTGAGCAGCTCCAGCACCAGCGGCCACTGGGTCTGATAATAGGTCCGGCTGCTCGTGCCCCCCAGCGCACGGTTGACGAAATTGATTTTATTCGTGTCAAACCAGGCCGCCAGGGGCTCGCCCCAGCCCCACTGCCCCCCGCCGCCATGGCCCTGGCCGTTCCGCACGGTGGAGTCACCAATGAGGAACAGCGTCGGCAGCTTTGGGTTGGCCGGCATCGCCGGGGTCCCGCTCAGGCCGGCGGTCTTGATCGCCCCGTCCCCCGGCTGGACAACGTCCTGCGCCCACAGTCGCCCCGCCAGGCCGCCCAAAACAATCGCCACCGCCACCGGGCGCCGCCGCTTCAAGAACGAAAAAATATTGCTGTTCATTTTAATACGGCCCTGAAAATTCTGCGGTCAGGGCCTGACCCCGATGGTGACCGAATCACCGGTCAAGCCCGGCGCCGAGGCGGTGAGCGTGATGTCACCGGTGGTTTTCGTGGCCTTCACAAACGCGACACATCTCCCCCCATAAGCGCGTCGCTGGTTGGTTTCAAAGAGTTCGTGGCTGTTGTTGTCGCCGTTGTCCACTGCGGCAATGATGCCGGAACCGGCGGCCTGAAAGGAAATCAAATCCGCCGCCCGGGGCACGGGCACTCCCTGGCCGTCCACAATGGTGGCGCTTACCCGGGCCACGTCGTCCCAGGCCGGAGTGAGGGTTGGCCGGTCCCGGCTCAGGATGATTTTGGCCGGCGACCCCGCCGTTCGCAATTCGCAGACGGCGCCCTGGCCATTGCCATTCCGGGCCACCGCTTTAAGGGTGCCCGGAACGAAGGGAACATTCCACGCGCGCGGCGCGGCATCCGGCGGCAGCGGCTGCGTCCCCAGGGACCGGCCGTTCAGGAATAATTCCACCTCCCGGCAATTGCTGTAAACCTCCACGTTCTCCCCCCGGGCCGAGGGTTTGGCGGGCGTCCAGTCGGCGAACACCACCTGCGTGTGCCGTTCCGCCCCGCCATATCCCGGATCCGTCGGCAGGAGGTCATTGGCGGCCACGCGCCGCCCCATGGACACCATGGGTTGGTCGCTCCACCAGCTCTGCCGTTCAAACGCCGGCGGCCGGGTCTCGCCGGTGCGATCCAACAGACCCGAACCATGCCCGATGTCCGGCCAGCCGGTGGTTTCGCCCAGGTAATCCACTCCGGTCCATAAAAATTGTCCGGCATACGGCGCATGGTCCCGCAACGCCAGCCAGGTCGCCCGGTCATGCCGGTTTTCCGTGCCCAGGATTTTGCGCGCGGGAATCTGCTGGTGCGCCGCCAGAATCTCATTTTCCCGGTAATTCTGCCCGACCACGTCCAGCAGGTCGGCAAAACCATTCGTGTAATCTCCGGTCACATTGGGGCGGAAGATGGCCTGGGTCACGGGGCGGGTGGGGTCATTCGCATGAAACACCGCCACCAGCCCGGCGAGGGTCTCCTTGGCGCGCTCCGGCGAGTGGGTGTCTGGAATTTCATTCCCCGCGCTATAGACAATGATGCTCGGATGATTGCGGTCCCGGCGGACGGTGTCGCGTTCATCAATTTTTGACCAGTTCGTAAAATAAAGGTGGTAATCCTGCAAATGTTGCCTGTCCAGGGAGTCCTTGCCCACCCGCCAGCAATCAAACATTTCGTCCATCACCAGGAACCCCAGCTGGTCGCACAAATCCAAAAATTCCGGGGCCGGCGGGTTGTGGGCCGTGCGGATGCCATTCACGCCCAGCCACTTCAGGGTCGTCAGCCGCTGTTCCCAAACCGACCTCGGCACCGCCACCCCAAACGCGCCGCCATCCTGATGCAGGCAGACCCCCTTGATCTTGAGATTTTTCCCGTTTAACCAGAAACCCGTGTCCGCGTCAAACCTCGCCTCACGCAAGCCAAACGGGGTGGTCTGGTCGTCCAGCGTGGTCCACCACGAGCGGACTTCGCTGACCACGCGGTAAAGTTTGGGATGGTCCAAATCCCAGAGCTCCGGATGAGCAACGTCCAAATCCTGTGTCACCGTGAAGTCGCTGCCATTGGTAATGACGACCGGGGTTTTAACCGCCTGCACGCTTCGGCCATCCGGGGCCAGCAGCCGGGTTCGCAGCGTGATTTTACACGGTGCCGCCGAGGCATTGGTAATCGTGGTTTCCACATGTATCCGGGCTCTTTCCTCCGTCAGCGCCGGCGTGCTGACAAACACCCCGTTCTCCTCCAAGTGTACCGGCGGCGTGCTGATCAAATGCACAGGGCGGTAAATCCCGGCCCCGGCATACCAGCGTGAAGCGGGCTGCACGGAATTATCCGCTTTGACCGCCAGAACATTCTCCTTCCCGCCAAAATTCAAATGCCCGGTCAGGTCGTATTGAAACCCCACATAGCCCGAGGGGCGGTGCCCCAGATGAAATCCGTTGATCCAAACATCGCTGTTGGCCATCACCCCCTCAAAGTCCACCCAAACCCGGCGCGCGGCGTCGCGGTTCGGCAGCACAAAATGTTTCCGATACCAGCCGGTGCCCGAGGGCAGATAGGCTCCCGCACAACCGGTCAGGTTCGTCCTGGAAAACGGTCCTTCAATGCTCCAGTCGTGCGGTACATCAAGCCGTCGCCAGGCGCTGTCGTCGTACTGTGGCTGCTCGGGGGCCGCCGCTTCGGCGGTGGAAAACCGCCAGTCATCATCGAACGGGGTGGTGATCCGGCCGCTTTTCGCCATCGCCACCGGGACCACGAGCGCCATTAACCACAGGCAGAGAAGTTGCTTCATTTTTTATTGTCGCCGTGTCTCGGGCGGCCAGAGGTAGCCCAGCTCCCCGCTCTGACCGTCCTCACCGGCAATCGTGTCTATCACCAAACCCGGATCCACCATCCAAATTTTCAACGTGTGCAATCCGGCTTGGGCAACTGGATGGACGCTGGAAGTCAGCGCGGCGTTACGCAAAACAGCTTGCTGCCAGATCCGGTTGTGCTCATCCATGGCGGCGGGCAGCGCGACAATTTGCGGCGGAGCGTCGTCCAAGGCCACGGCATACCGCTGTGGCTGGCCGGTTTCCACGGAGAAAGTCGGCAGCGCCCGGACGGTGAATTTCCAATTGCCCCCGTGTTGCAGCCAGAGTTTGTATTGCAAGCACGGCGATTCCGCCAAAATGGCCGCCGGATTACTGCGCACCGCGACGGTCACGGGAAACACCGAGACTGCCTGGCCGTTGTAACCCAGCCCGTTGATGGTCTGCCAGGTCGCATCCCGGCCCGGCACCTTGGCCGAGGCGTGTTCCGCCTCGATGATGAGCTGGCGGTTGTCCTCCACGAAATCCGCCGTCCGGATCGCCGCCGCCGCCGTTGGATTGAACACCCTGACCGTCACCGGAATCACCTGGCTCCCCGCCGCAAATTGGATGACCCCATGCACCTCGTCACCGGTGGGGACCTTGGCCCAATCCAGACTCACCACCACCCGGCTGTCCGTTTGCCCTTCGGCTTGGCTCAACTGAATCCAATCCGCCTCCGTCCGGGCGGTCCAGGATAATGAACTGCTGCCGGCGTTGAAAACATCCACGAAATAAGCGCGTTTCGTGAAGGCGTTGTATTGGGGCAGCGTGGCGGCAACCGCATTGGTGCCGATGGCCAGGTCGTTTTGCTCCATCAGCAATCGCAGACGGGGCGGCGTGTACGGACGCTCCACGGCGTTGATGGCCGGCAGTTTAAAAAACGCCTGCTTCCGTGGCTGATAATCCATCATGTAATTCCATTTCCCCCCGGCAACCTCGTGGTTGTAGCGGTCCGTCAAACGGACGATTTCCTGTTGGGCGTCCGTCGCCGGGGCAAGCCATTGTTCGGCGCTGAAATGCCCTTCACTGGTCCAGGCATAATACTTGGTCAGATCCAGACACTTTTCGTTCATGGCCGCCGCCGCTTCAACCGGATAGGCCACCAGCTCAAAAAAGGCGTCCCGCGCTTCCGGCGCCAGCCGGGCCTCCGCCGCCGCCGCCCGGGTCGAAAGCTGCTGCCACGCCGTCCGGCGCAATTCCGCCTCGTCCCCGTTCAGGGTGGTGGAAAACACCGGCTTGGCCAGCAGCGGATTGCCCTTGTCCAACCCCATGTGCTCGGGTTTGCGTGACAGGTTCAGCCGGTAATATTCCCGGAGGAGGCCGGCGATTTCCGTGGCGTTGGCCGGGCCAAAGGTCCGTCCGGCGAACTCCTCCAAAAATTGGTCCGCCGTGCCGGCCTTGCGAACGTGCGGGTTCCACGCCAGTTCCAAAAAATACTCCATGCCCAGTTCGCCGGGCTTGAGATCCCCCACATTCAACACCCAGACATTGCTCTCCCCGTAATCATACGCCTTCGTCATCTCCTCCCAGATGAGCGCGGGCGGGGTGGAATTCAGCCAGAGATAATCCGCCGGCGCGCCCCAGTAAGAAATGTGGTAATAAACCCCCGCGCCCCCGCTGCGCTGGCGCTCCTGTGCGCTCGAATACTGGCGGATGTAACCATAGTTGTCGTCCGGCCACACCAGCGTGATGTCCTCCGGAATATTCGGGGCCAGCCGGTACAGCCCCAGCACCTCCTTGTACGGACAGAAAATCTGCGGCACCCGGGTCACGTTCGTGTTCACCCACCGCGCCAATAAATCACGCTGATCGGCGATGATGTGGTGCAGGCGCTCCGCCTTTTCCCGCTCCGTGCCGCCCCCCGGCATGCCGCCGTCATGGATGCCCCGCATGCCCATCGTAAAGACCCCCTCATACGACGCGTATTCCCGCGCCCGCTGCTCCCAGTATTTCAACACCCCCGCGCGGTTGCTCACATAATTGTATTCGCCAGACAAATTCGTATCCCACTCCCCCACATTATTGCGCAGCATCTGCTCGCAATGCGACGAACCCATCACGATCCCATAACGGTCCGCCAGATCCTTGTTGTCGGGATCGGCGTCGAAGGCCGTCGTGCCGGGGTGCATCGCGGGCCAGAGATGATTGGCCCGCAGCCGCAGCAGCAATTCAAAGATCTTCGCGTAGGTTTTCGGGCCGATGTTTTTCGCTTCCGGCTCAAACGTCTTGGCCGCCCACGGCCGCAGGCAGAAATCCTCGTCGTTCAGAAAAATCCCGCGATACTTCACCGCCGGCGGCCCCTGTTTGAAAAGCCCGCCGCGCAGGGCCAGCCGGTCCTGATGCGCCACCGGCACATCCGCCCACCAATGCCACGGCGACACCCCGATGGTTTTCGAAACCTCATAAATCCCAAAAATCGTCCCGCGCCGGTCGCTGCCGGCAATCACCAGCGCCGAATCCACGCCCGGCAGCGGGGCTTTCACGATCTGCCAGACCGTGCTTTCCCACTGGCCCGCCAGCCCGGTCAGGTCCAGCTTTCCCGCCGCCGCCAACTGATCCAGAAGTCGGCTCCGGCCCAGCGTGCCGGCGATCACCACCACCTTTTCGCCGGCGGGCGCCTCATGATAAAGCTGCGGCTGGACACCCGTCACGCGCTGGACATCCGCCACCCAATCCCCCGCCGCCCGCAGCACCGCCCGGTCTTCATTCGTCCCGACCACCAGGGCCGCCGCATGAGTGCCATCGAACAACACGAAATCATCCGCCCCGGGCGTGGCCGTCAGGGACAATCCCGCGTGCAGCCTGAACGGCCCCGCCAGCAGGACGAACAGCGCGAACATTCCCGGAAGCCAGGAACCGGGCGCGCCTGCCCTGGCATGCGGGCCGCGGCCGGATCCCCGCGTTTGCGGCGGACCATTGAGTCCAAGGAACGTTCTCATGTGGTGTTTCGCCCGTTAGCATCCGCAAACGCAGCGACAAAGACAAGTGTTCTTGCCGGGGTGCGAAAAAATCGGGCGCCTGACACTGCCCCCGCTGGTCAAAGAGTCGGAGCGCGGCATTTATGCCGCTTCAACGTCCGGAGGTCCGCAGGCCAATCGAACCGCCCATGCCCATTTGTGTTCTGAAGCGGTCTGAAGGCCGCGTCCCGGAGGGTTTCTTCCTCAAGATGCGCCCGGAAGAATCTTGCCCGGCGGCTTTTGGGGCCCGGGATTGTCTTGAGTTGGGGGCTGACTGAGAGCGATCATCCAAGCCCCGCAGATCACATCGCGCAGGCTTTGAGCAGCGCGCTTTTGACTCTTTTCAAATCGGCTTCCGGCACCAGGCCCGGCCGCTTTTCAAATCGCACGGACGGTAACGAGCCGATGGCCTGCACATTGGCGACAGATTCAGGGTCGAGAAACGGCAGATGACCGGGCGGCACTTCGAGTTCGCTGCCGCGATTCTGCCGCGTGATGGGGATGTGGATGATGAGCGAGCGCGGGGCGTCAAGTTGGTCGGCAATGAGAACCACCGCCGGACGGGTCTTGGCGGTCATGCCCATGTCAACCAGCCAGACTTCGCCGTGGCGCGGGCTCATTTTCCGTCCAGAAGGTCCGGTTTTTCCTGCTCGACCTCGCGCGAGGGCAGCACATCGGCCCAATCTTCCTGGGCACGCTGGCGTTCGGGAAATTTCAAATAATGCAGGACTTCGCGCAGCACCGGCTCGGGCTGATGCTTGATTTCTTCAATCAAAATATCCTGCGCACTCATGGCCTAATCATCCCGCTAAATTTGCTTTTGGCAAGCCAGTCTTGCATCCAATCCTTCATCCGTGTTGGGGCCAAAACAAGGTCCGGCGTTTTGCCCCGCAAATAATTTTGGCGAATCGCCGCATTGCCGCTACGATGTTCCCATGTCTGCGGCCTACGACCAACTGCTCGACGCCACCATCCGTCACCTGGAAGAACTCAAATCCATGGGCGTCCGGTGCGTGCCCGTCGCCCCGGCAACCCTCCGCGCCCTGGCCGTCCCGACCCCGGCCCGTCCGGCCCCCGCCCCCCGCCCCGCCCCGGCGCCTCACGCCGCGCCGGCTTCCACCCGGCCCGCGCCTTTCCGGCCGGCCGCCCCCGTGGCCGTGGCCCCGGTCATCGCGCACCCGGCTTCGGCTCCGGCCCCGGTTTCCCTGGCCGTGCCCCCCGCGGCCCCGCTGGCCCCCGCCGACAAGGCGGCCGCTCTGGCCGCCCTGCGCGAACGCGCGCTCGCCTGCGTCAAATGCCCCCATCTCGCCGCGGCGCGCCAGCACGTCGTCTTTGGCGTCGGCGACCCCAACGCCCGCCTCATGTTTGTCGGCGAAGCCCCCGGGGCCGATGAAGACCGGCAGGGCGAACCGTTCGTCGGCCGCGCCGGCCAGTTGCTCACCAAAATCATCCAGGCCACCGGCCTCACCCGCGAATCCGTCTATATCGCCAACATCTTAAAGTGCCGCCCCGACACGCCCGCCGAAACCGCCGGCAACCGCAAGCCCGCGTCCGACGAAATGGCGGCCTGCCTCCCGTATTTGCAGGAGCAGATTGATTTGATCAAGCCCGCCGTGCTCGTCGCGCTGGGGGCCACCGCCGTCGAGGGATTGCTGGGCAAAACCGTCGGCATCACCAAACTGCGCGGCCACTGGCAAACCTATCGCGGCATCCCCCTCATGCCCACCTACCATCCCTCCTACCTGTTGCGCAACCAGGCCGTCAGCGAGAAACGCAAAGTCTGGGAGGACATGCTGCAAGCCATGGAAAAACTCGCCCTGCCCATCAGCGAGAAACAGCGCCACTACTTCCTGAAAGCCTAAACCATGCGCCGCCGCCGAAAAATCATGCTCGCGCTGGTCGCGGTGTTGGCGGCCGTCCCGCCGGACCCCGTGGATGGCCAGCCCCTCCGCTATCGTCTCCAGACCGACGGCGCCTTTTTGCTGTACCTTTAAGAAACACCTGCTGGAAACTGTTGTCTTGCAAATACTGGCATCCCCGTGGCCGTCCTCCCGTCAACCCGGAGGGTTGCCAGACAGTAGCCGGAGGTCGGAGCCACGCGCAGACCTCCGGTCTGCGTGCCAATCCGCGCGGCACCCCGGAGGGCGTGCCAGATCCGCCCAACCTTGCGGCAAGCGTCCGCCCAGGTTTCTTCCTCAATCAGCACCCGCCGGGCGTCCACACTCCGTGGGCGAAAATGCTGTGGATGACGGCGGCAATCCCGCTTCGGCGACTCCGGCGACCCAAAAGTCCTTTTACTGGCTGGATCACAAGGCGCTGGACTGGGTCTGGCCGCAAGCCGCCACGGCTCCTGAGAGGATTGTCCCGAACGGCATGGATTTCCGCCGGGCGGCAACTTTCGTTACCTAGTAACGAAAAAGGCTTAAGACGGAGAATAATTCTTGACACGACTTAACCTCCTCGCCCCCAACAACTTGCCAATCATGTCAACCAAAACAAGCACGCCGGCTCGTTACTAGGTAACGAAAATGACCTGGATTATTTTTTTCTCCACCGTTGGGGGGGGGCGGCCCGGTGCCTCCCAAAGTTGTGGGTGGTTTTCAGGCCGGAGGCATTTTGGAGTGCGGCGACACGTCGCCGCTTTTGGACGGGACGACACGTCGTCGAGTCCAATGGCACGCGCCCGCCCAGCCCTTGCCAGCATCCTGGCGACCCTTGGGCGATTGCCCCCCGCCGCAAAGTGATTGCACCCGGACAAAATTCCGCTATAAACGAGCCCGCATGTTGAAACACCTCCTTCAGCCGCTCATGGATTGGTATGCCGCCACTCTGCAACACGGCGGCTTTCCCCTCGTCGCCCTGCTGATGGCCATTGAAAGCTCCCTCGCCCCGTTGCCCAGCGAAGTCATCATCCCCCCGGCCGCGCACCTCGCCTGGACCACCGGTCTGCCCTTGCTCGGCTCCCCTCTGGCCGGCTGGCCCGCCCTCCTCGCCCTGGTCATTGCCGGCACGGCGGGCTCCTGGCTGGGGGCCACCGTCATGTACTGGGTTTCGCGGCTGGCCGGGCGGCCGCTGGTCCTGCGTTATGGCCGGTATTTCCTCATCCCGCCGGCGAAGGTCGGGGGGGCGGAACGCTGGGCCGCCGCCTACGGCTCCTTCGGCATCTTCGCCTCCCGGTTGCTGCCCGTGGTGCGCCACCTCATTGGCATCCCCGCCGGCATCGTGCAAATGAACTACTGGAAATTCTCCCTGTGCACCCTGGCCGGTTCCGCCCTCTGGTGTGCCGTCCTGAGCTGGCTGGGCGTCACCGTTGGGGCGGACATTGACAAAGGCGAGCTGCACAAGGTCACCCTCATCCTCGCCCTGTTTTTGGCGGCGGTGGGCGCGCTCTATTATTGTTTCGTGCACCGTCACCTGACCCATCCGCCGGTCAGACGGTAGGCCGCGGCTTGTCGTCCAGTTGGTCGCGCACCACCTGCGCCAGTTTCAGGGGTTCAAACGGTTTGGTGAGGAAATTGACCCCTTCTTGAAAGAACTCCTCCCCGCCGATGATTTCGGCGCTGTAGCCGCTGAGGTAAACCACCTTCAACGCGGGCTCCTCCCGCACCATCTGTTCTCCCAGCGCCTTCCCATTGATCCCCTCCGGCATCACCAAGTCCGTCAGCAGCAGGCGGATTTCCGGACGGTATTGCTTCCATATTTCCAACGCCACCACCCCGTTGGGCGCTTCCAGGATGCGGTAACCCATTCTCGACAGGGTGATCCTGAGGGAGGCGCGCACCGTGGCGTTATCCTCCACCAGCAGGAGGGTTTCCCGGCCGCCCGGCATGGCCCCCGGGGCGTTCGCCGCCGCTTTGGGAATTTGATTTTGGACCAGGCGCGGCAGGTAAATGCGGAAAGTGGTTCCCTGTCCCGGCTGGCTGTCCACCTTGATCCAGCCCTGGTGTTGCTGCACAATGCCAAACACCGTCGCCAGCCCCAGTCCCGTCCCTTTGCCCACATCCTTTGTCGTGAAAAATGGCTCAAAAATGCGCGGCAGGTTTTCCGGCTCAATCCCGCAGCCCGTGTCGCTGACCCGCAGACAGGCAAAGGCCCCCGGCCGCGCCGGGGGCGTCCGGACCGCCGTGACTTCATCAAACTCCACCGCAGAGGCCTCGATGACCAGCCGGCCGCCCTCCGGCATCGCGTCCCGGGCGTTCACCGCCAGGTTCATCAGGATTTGCTCCAGCATCCCCGCGTCCGCGTGAATCCACAAAAGCTGCGGCGCGCACTGAAACTGCATCCGCACATCCTCGCCCACAAAACGCTGCAGGATTTTGGCGAGGTTCGTCACCACGTTGTTCAGGTCAAGATCCCGCATTTGCGGCACCTGTTTGCGGCTGAACAGCAGCAGTTGGCGCGTCAGGTTCACGGCGTGTTGCCCGGCGGTTTCTATCTCCCGCACAATCTCCAATCGTTGTTGCGGGGTGGTGTCCTCCGATTTCAGCAGCGACGTCTGCAGCAGGATCACCGCCAGAATGTTGTTGAAATCATGCGCCACCCCGCCGGCCAGCTGGCCGATCGCCTCCATCTTTTGCGCCTGCCGGTACTGCGTCTCCAGCTTCCGGTGCTCCGTGATGTCGCGAAAGGTCCAGATCCGTCCGTAATATTTCCCTTCCTTGTCCCGCACGGGGGAGGAATAGCGGTCCAAAATCGTCCCGTCCAGCAATTCAATTTCACCCCGGTTCACCTCCTCCGGGTGCGCCAGCAGGGCGGTCACCCGGTTGATGAACTCCCCCGGATTCTTCGTCCGCCGGGCGGCCAGTTGAAACTGCCGCGCATCATCCTGGTCGGCGGCGATCTCCGGCGGGATGTTCCACAACTCGCCCATCTTCTGGTTCTGCAGCACTTTTTTCCCCTGTTCATCCACCACCAGGATCCCGTCCAGGGTGGAGTCCATTTGCGCCTCCAACAGGGTGGTTTTCCACCGCAGCTCCTCCTCCACCCGTTTGCGCGCCTCGATGTCCTGCCGCAGGGCGCGGTTCGCCTCCTCCAACTGCAGGCTCTTCTCCTCCAGCTTGCGGATCAGCGCGTGGCTGTAGTCCTCCAGCAGCACCTTCTCATCCCCGCTCGGCATCTTCGGCGGGGCGGCGGCGGCCTGCACCTCGCGCACCCGCGCCAGAAAATCCTCCGGCTCCATCGGCTTGAGAATGAACGCGTCCGCCCCCAGGCTGAACGCCAGCCGCTCATCCGCCGGGTCGGTGTAGGTCGCCGTATAAACAATGAACGGCGCCCGCCGCAGCCGCGCGTCCGCCTTCCAATGCCGCAGCAGCGTATAACCATCCATCACCGGCATCAGCAGGTCCGAGATGATCAGATCCGGCGGGTTTTGGCGCGCTTTGATCAGCGCCTCCGCCCCGTGCCGCGCGCTCTCCACCAGGAAGCCGTGCCCGGCCAGCAGCGCGCGCAGGTAGTAGACATTTTCCTCATGGTCGTCAACAACCAGTATGTGGTTCATGCGGTTCATAGGGTTCGGGCCGGTTCGGCCGCCGGGGTTAGAAAACGGGCGATCTCCGCCGCAAAGGTCTCCGGGTTGATGGGTTTCTCGATGTACCCGTTGCAGCCCGCCGCCAGCGCCATTTCCCGGTCCCCCGCCATCGCATACGACGTCACCGCCACAATCGGCACGGCCCGCAGCGCCAGGATCGTGCGCAGCAGGCGCGCCACCATGTGGCCGTCCATCGTGGGCAGTTGAATGTCCAGCAGCACCAGGTGCGGCAGCAGCCGCTGCGCCAGTTCGATCCCCTGGGGACCGTCCGGGGCCGCGACCACCTGGTAGCCGTGCTTTTCCAGCAGAAACGTCGCCAGGTAGCGGTTTTGCTCGTTGTCCTCAATTAACAGAATGGTGGTTTTCATGGGAAAATGGTATTTGTCGGGGCAGCGTCACCGTGAATTCGCTGCCCATGGAGTGTTCACTCGCCGCGGAAATCTCCCCGCCCAGCAGCCCCGTCAGGCGGCGGCAGATCACCAGCCCCAGCCCCGTGCCCTCATGCTGGCGCGCCAATCCCGAGTCAATCTGCCGGAACGGCTGAAACAACGTCGCCAAATCCTCCGGCTTGATCCCCAGCCCCGTGTCCGTCACCCGCAGCCGCACCCCCGGCGCTTCCGGGGTGCCCGGGCCCGGGCGGTAGCCGGCCACCGGTTCATACGTCAGCGTCACCCCGCCCCGATCCGTGAACTTGATCGCGTTGTTGAGCAGGTTCAGCAGCACCTGTTCCACCCGGCGCCGGTCGCTCACCATTTCGCCCGGCTCCGCCGTCAGCCGCGTGCTCACCGCCAGCCCCTTTTTGTCCGCCAGCGGCTTCACCAGCGCCGTCACCCGCTCGATCACGGCCCGCAGGTCGAACGGCTCCGCGTGGACTTCCAACTGGCCCGCCTCGATCTTCGAGATGTCCAGCACATCATTGATCAGCTCCAGCAGGTGCCGCGCGCTGCTCCGCACCATGCCCAGTTGCTTCGTTTGTTCCGCATTCAGCGGCCCCGCCAGCCCCTGCAGTATCACCCCCGTGAATCCAATGATCGAGTTCAGCGGCGTGCGCAGTTCGTGCGACATCGTCGCCAGAAACGCCGACTTGATCCGGTCCGCCGCCTCCGCGCGCACCAGGGCGGCTTGCAGTTCCTTCGTGCGCTCCCCCACTTCGATCTCCAGCGTTTGATTCAACACCCGCAGCGCCAGCTCGGCCCGCTTTCGCTCCGTGATGTCCTCCGCAAACACCGAGATGCCCGCCACCGCCCCCTCCCCCTGGATCAGGTGAAAGGTGATCTCAAACTTTTTGCCCAGGTTTTCCAGATCATACTCGGTTTGCAACGCCCCATACTGGAGGGTGTGCTCGTAGTAACCCCGCCACTGCCGCGCCACGTCCGCCGGCAACATCTGCTCCGGCGTCATCCCCAAATGAATCCGCACGCCCCAGCGTTCCTTCATGTTGGTTTCCATCGCCTGATTAAAGATCAACATGCGCAGCGACACCGCGTCAACGTACGAAATCATGTCATGCGTGCTGTTGATGATCGAAGCCAGCCGCAGCTCCGCTTCTTTTCTGACCGCCGTTTCCTCTTCCAGCAGCGCCGCATGCTTTCTGAGCGCCTCCTCCGCCTGCCGGTGCGCCTCATCTTCGGCGAGTTCGTCCAGGGCAAACGAAACATCCAGCGCCACCTCCTTCAGCAGGGCGATTTCCTGGTTCTGAAAAAAACCCAGCTCCTGGGAATACACGCCGATGGTCCCGCACACCACGCCCCCCCGGCGGATGGGGAACGCCGCCGTGGATTGGTGCCCAATCTCCCTCAGCAGGTCGTGCCAAATTTCGGTTCTGGGGTCGTTGAAGAAATCATTGCTGATGCATTCTTTCTCCTCTCGGATCGCCGTGCCCACCGTGCCCCGGCCCTCCGGACGGTCGTCGGCACAAATCACCGCTCGCTTCAGCAGCCCCGCCTGGTCGCCGAACTGCGCGATCGGCACCACCCTCATCGTTTCCCGGTCAATCTCCCCGATCCACACCATTGTAAAACCGCCGAACTCCACCAGAATGCGGCAAACCTGGGCATACAATTCATCGCGACTCGGACCATGCACGATCACCTGGTTGATCTGGCTCAGCGCCGCATACAGCCGCGACAGGCGCGCGATTTCCCCCTCGAACATCTTCCGCTCCGTAATGTCCCGCACCGCCGTCATCCGCAGCGTGCGCTGCCCCGCCTGGATCATTTTCGACTGCGCCTCCGCATAAAACACACTCCCGTCTTTGCGCACCAACGGGTGTCCCGCAAAAGGCTCCCGGCCCGTGCGGGAGGGGTCCGCAGTGGTTTTCCGGGCTTCCGGCGCCCTCAGCTCCACCTCCGCCTTCCCCAGCATCTCCGCCCGCTCATAGCCGAACATCTTGAGATAGGGGTCATTCACATCACATACCCGGCCGTTCTCACTGATGCAGATCCCTTCAAACGCCGCCTGCGTCAGCCGCTGGAAACGCTCCTCGCTTTGCTGCAACTCCACCACCTTGCGGTTGCGTTCCTGAATGACTATCGTCGGAATCAGCGTCACCAGCAGCGAAATCGCCAAAAAACTCTGAATCGTGGGAATGTAATCGCCCGAAGCGATGTCCGCCGGTGTCAGACCCTTTAGAAAATGACTCGTCAGAAAACCCGTCAACAAGGCCAGCCAGAGATTTGCCGCCGTCGCCCCGCGCAAACCAAAACGCAAACCCGCCCACAGCAACAACGGCAGAAACCAGACCTTGTACGGCGCATTGATTCCCTGGTCCTCCACCAGCACATACCAGGTCAGCCCCGTCAGCAGGGCCGTCAGCAGGGCCGCCTCCAGCATCCGGCCGTGCTGTTTGAAAAAAGGTTCCCCCGGCTTCGTTTTCGAAAACCACACCAGAATAAACGGGGTCAGCAGCGAAACCGCCATCGCGCTGTTGCTCCACCAGGTCCTCCAGGCCTCCCCATACGAATGGCTCAGTCCGGACACCACCAGCGTTCCCGCACCCAGCGTCGCCGCCGGCACCGTGCCCAGCAGCCCGGCCAGGATCAGCAGCCCCCAGTATTCCTTCAGCATCGTCAATCCGGGCTTTTCCGACACGAACCGGCGCACCAGCCAGGCCCCGGCCAAAACCCCGCTCGTGTCCGCCACGAAAAAACCCAGCGTGCTCGCCACCGTTGTCCCTTTCAAACCATCGAACAGCAGGTTGGCCGGCAGCGCCGCCAGCACAAACCATCCCCAGGATCGGGTTTCATTCAACAACAACACTCCCGTGAACAAACCCGCTGGCAGCCAAAAGCTGACATAGGTGTGGTTCGGGGAGGAAAACAGACCCCCCAATTCAGCGCACCCAAAAAACGCCACCCCAAACAACAGCACAGACAGCCACAAAGGTCGGGGGGGTGGGGGTTGGAGGGTCATGGCTCGCAATTGCTCCGGCGGACGTTTGGCAGCGTTTTTTAAGCGGTTGATTTCATGGCTTCACTTTTGATTGACAGGGCCATTTGACGCCTCACTCACCCCCCTGTCAAGGCTTTTGAAACTTAATCTCGGCCCGGCGTCGCGGCCCGGTGCGCTCACCCAGACAAAAATTGCTTTGCGCTTCTGATTCTTTGGTTGATTTCGTACCGCAGACTTCCAAGTCTGCCGTATCGCGGGTTTCCCAACCCGCAGGCCGTCCGCCAAATGGGCGCGCCCGCCTCGCCAACAACCTCGGGATGTCCGGCGGCTTTCCCCCCCTTCCAAACCTTCCCTCAAAAAAATCCTTTGCTCCGGTGTTGGCTTGGTTGAAATTGAGGTGTGCCGATCTCCGATGCCATCCGCAACAAGCTGAGCACCCTGCCGCATAAGCCGGGGGTGTACCTGCACAAGGACCGCTTTGGCACCGTCATTTACGTCGGCAAGGCCCTCGATTTGCGCCGGCGCGTCAGCCAGTATTTCCACCCCTCCCGCCGCATGGGCTGGGACCTTAAATTCAACGCCCTCGTCGAGGCCATTCACGATTTCGATTTCCACGTCGTCCGCAGCGAGCCCGAGGCCCTCCTCCTTGAAGGCAAACTCATCAAGGATTTCCAGCCCCGTTACAACGTCAGCTTCCGCGACGACAAACGCTTCCTCATGCTCAAGGTCAATCTCAACGACCCCATCCCCAACTTCGTCTTCACCCGCCTCAAAAAAGACGACGGCGCCCGCTATTTCGGACCCTTCGTGGATTCCACCGCCCTGCGCAACACCGTCGCCCTCGCCCGCAAACAATTCAACCTGCGCGGCTGCCGCGTCTTCACCCCCGGCCCCGCCGACTACAAACACTGCCTCTACGGCCACCTCAAATACTGCACCGCCCCCTGTGTCGGCAACGTCACCCGCGCACAATACCTCGCCCAGGTCGCCTCCGCCTGCGATTTCCTCGAGGGCCAGTGCCGCGAAATGCAGGGCCGCCTCGAAGTCGAAATGAAAAAGGCCGCCACCGCCCTCGATTTTGAAAAAGCCGCCGGCCTGCGCGACCTCCTCGCCGACCTCAAAAAAACCTGGGCCAAAACCGAGAAATTCGAGCGCGTCCCCTACACCCTGCCCGTCTCCCTCGATCCGCAGCGCGATTTAACCGCTCTGGCCTCGCTGCTCGCCCTGGCCGCCCCGCCCCAAACCATCGAGGGCTTTGATATCTCCAACATCAGCGGCACCTTCGCCGTGGCCTCCCTCGTCAGCTTTAAAAACGGCCGGCCCGACCGCGCCAATTACCGCCGCTTCAAAATCAAATCCGTCGTCGGCCAGGATGATTTTGCCGGCATGGCCGAAGTCGTCCGGCGCCGCTATTCCCGCCTGCAACGCGAAGGCCGCCCCCTGCCCGATCTGATTTTGGTGGACGGTGGCCGAGGCCAGCTCAACGCCGCCGGGGCCGAACTGAAGAAGCTCGGCTTGGAACACCTCCCCATCCTCGGCCTGGCCAAGGAATTTGAGGAAATCTACCTGCCCGGCCAGCCCGCGCCCCTGCGCCCCGGCCTCGATCATCCCGCCGTAAAACTGTTGCAGCGCCTCCGCGACGAATGCCACCGCGTCGCCAACAGCTATAACGCCCAGCTCCGCCTCAAAAAAATCTCCGAAAGCGTGCTCGATGAATTCCCCGGCATCGGCGTACGCCGCAAGCAGGCCCTCCTGAAAAAATTCGGCTCCGTCCAGCGCCTGCGCGCCGCCACCCTCGAACAGCTCGCCCAGGTCCCCGGCTTTGGCGGTCAGGCCGCCGCCGAACTCAAGGCCTTTCTCGCCGCCCGCACCACCCTCGCCGCCGAATCCGACTCATAAATCCAATTTGCTCTTAAGAAACTGGCGGCATAACCCGTTATGGCAAAGCTACTTGTGTATCGGTTCAGGAAGACGCGCGGCGTCCTGTAGTGCGGTGGCCCTCCACCGCGTTTGCGGTCCAACTTCCGAATCATCCAACCGCACCGCCTTCGCTGCGCCTCCCTGCCGGAGCGCGGGGGGCTCACCCGCAGCGTGTCGCCAGCAGAACCCGGGCGGAATGGGGTCACGCCTTCCGTTTTTGCGGGCCAACCTCCGAACCATTCAGCCGCACCGCCTTCGCTGCGCCGCGCCCAAAAAAGTTTCTTCCCTGAACACAGCCCGCCAAGGCGGATGGAGGCTCTTAAGAAACTCCTGATGGAAACTATTGCATTGCAAATACTTGCGTTCCGGCGGTCGCCGGGTAATTCCGTCAACCCGGCGGGTTGACAGACAGTAGCCGGGGGTCGGGTGCCAGCGACCCCCCCGGACCTCGCCCGGAAACGGATCGCCCCCCCGGCGGGGTGCCAGAACTCCCCAACCTGGCGATCATCCAAACTCTCAAACCACCCGGCGAGCCGTCCCCTCCCCGGCGGCAGCGGAGGAGCAGGCCCCGGCGAAGCCCAGGAGCGCGGCTCTGTGAGCCGCAGCACCCCGATGGCAAGAGGAAGTCAAAGCAGTTTTGAGGCCTGGATTTGCAACGTGTCTCCTGCGGATCACAGACCCACGCTCCGTCTGCAAAGCGCGGGACCGCGCTCCGCCAGG